>DAOWNO010000237.1 GCA_030642525.1 Candidatus Aegiribacteria sp. | reverse complement strand
CTGAATACACTTACATCTCCGTCACGTGTTTTATCAAAGATTACGGAAACTTCAAATATTCCGGATTCCTGTGGAGAGAAACCTATCGGGCGGGTTTCCTCTGTCGCGCCTACGGGAAATATTCCTTTCACCGGAAGAAGTGAGAAGATGGAGCCGAGTTCCCTGAAATTCATGACGTACGGAACTGATTCATCATCCGGAGAATCGTACAGAACCACATCCGCCACCACTTCAGCATCACTTGCCGGAAGCAGAAGAGCTTCAATTGATGAGTAGGATTGCGATCCCATCAGGTACTCGCCGGCTGTATCACGAATAACCAGATCAATGTCAGCACCGGGGGACAGGATTATAAGATTGAGAAAAACCGGTTTTCTATGTTCGGGAATCAGATATCTGTGAATCTCACCAGGTTCAATTGATACTTCCATCATATCCGAATCAAATTCAGGGAACCTTCCGGATGGTTCAACAGAAAAATAGTATTCTCCTGTACCGCTCTTACCATACCTGCTTACAACCGCTGTAATTTCTTCACCCGGAAGGGCTGCTACTGTAACTGTCTCAAAACCCTCCAGGGAAGTGCTGCTTCCCCAGAGGCTCATGTTTCTGCCGTATACTTCCAGATCAAGATCCGTTCCTCCGATACCCTCGAGTCTGAAGGTCCAGTTTCCTCTCTCCTTCGGAGAGAAAGTATATATCTCCGCCATTTCATTTCGGGCAACTCTTCCGCTGACATCATCGCGAACAATCAGTTCAACAGGCTCTACAATATCAACAGACAGGTTAACTTCAGGAATACTGCAGGCGGTATCTCTCTCAATGAGGATATAAAACCAGTAATCAGTGAAAGCAGAAAGAACCATCTCCCCTCCTGGATCTGATTGACAGAGAATATTCCCGGAATTGTCATAAGCAGTTAGATTGACTTCTCCGGAAACTGAAAGATTCAGACAGACGTAATCATCTTCAAGAATTCGAATCCATCCATTTCCGGATGAAATATCAATAACAGTGGATTCACCGGCAGTGATGGTTTGAATATCTGACGGATCGGGAAGAGTCACTGCGAGTATTCCCGAAAAAAGCAGTGCTGACAACATTAAAGCCTCCATTGGTTACTTTCAACATTTACTTTTCGGGGGCACGCAGCAGAGCCTGCATGTCCCCGAGCCGAATGAATTGATAATAATGAACCCAATGTGATGAACGCAATCAGCAGCTGGTTTTGATCGCATCCACAGAAAACGATCGAAAATCCGGTACTGCTGTCTGAATATTCTCTCTGTTTCTCAGTCGCAGCGCAAGATCCCAGCAGGAAAGAAGAATATATCCCGCAAGTCTTTCATCAAGGATCATTACAGCCGGAACTGCCTGTCCCGGGTATTTCAGGCGCAGCATGAACTTGCCTTCCTGTATCCGTTGGGGAGGCCATACCGCAAATATGACATCAAGACAGGTATCCGTGGATCCGGTCGAGCGGAGAAGGATTTTAAAGAGTTCCATGTCTCCTCCAAGATGATGAATCGCGGATCTAATCTGGTTTTGTGTCCGGATTGAATTCGTGGCGGGACCGGGGAATGTAGTTGTGAATGTAGCGGGTTCATCTCTGGGATACCCGAGTTCAAGAAGTGCGGGAGCTTCAGAAAGGCAAGCATTGAACAGGCTTGATGCAATATCGGGTGAAAGATGCACTGAAGCTTCTCTATTGCTTGAAATGAAATTCAAAACCTTTGACAGATTCTCAACTCTTCCGCCTGAAGGACTTCTTGATATCTCAGTCACATGCGTCTGCAGGGTACTGTAACCCTGCACCCAGACTTCGCGGGTTTTTTTTCCACTCCATACTGCTGAGTAATAAAGCAATTTTGAAATATCTGACGGTTTATCAAATATGGATGGAAACAGAGTCATTTCTCTCCTGCCCGGGGGTGACATCGATCAATCACACCACGAAGATAGGTTCTGTCCACACCTGTGTAAATTTCAGTTGTTTTGATATCCGAATGTCCTAGCAATTCCTGAACAATCCTCAGATCGGCACCCCCCTGAAGCAGATGAGTTGCAAACGAGTGTCTCAGTGAATGTGGGTGCACTTTCTGCTTGATACCAGCACAAAGAGCAGATTTCCGCACAATATTCCATACTGTCATTCTGGAAAGGGGGTTACCTCTGTAAGTCAGAAATAACACTGCTGTTGATCTGCCATGGGCCAGAACAGGCCTTGCAGTATCAATATACGTAGAAAGCCATCTGACCGCTGGCCCACCTATTGGCACTATTCTCTCCTTGGAACCTTTACCCATCGGCCATACAAGTGCTTCTTCAAGCAGAATCCTGCTGACTGTGATTCCGGTAAGTTCACTCTCCCTGAGACCTGCTCCGTAGGAAAGCTCCATCAGTGCTCTATTGCGAACTGAGATAGGAGAATCTCCCGACCATACTTCAATAAGAGAGGTAACTGTTTCAAGACTCAGAGGGTGAGGAAGAAGAACCGGCTGTTTCGGTGAATGAAGCAATTCCGCTGGATTATCTTCTCTTAATCCTGAAATCTGCAGATATCGGAAAAAGCTCCTTAGTGATGACAGCTTACGTCTGACGCTCCGCGCGGAAGATCCTGTTGAAGAAAGAAAGGCCAGATACTCGGCTATATCAGCAGTTATGGCTTTTGAAAGATCAGTTCCATTGATATGGAGCCAGGTGTCAGTCTGTTTCAGGTCATTACTGTATGCGGATACAGTACTGGACGCTAGTTTTTTCTCCAGAGCAGCGTATTCAATGTATGACTCAACAGACTCATCCATTTGCGGTCAGCCACGCCCGAAAACCATTCCGGGTTCTCCCGGAGGATGTACTCTGAACTGATAAATCTTTGCGCATAATGGAGATGGTTACTCCACGCTTTTCCAGTTTATGGGCTATATTCACTGCTTTCTGATCATTCCAAAATTTTACGAGACATGATGGAGACTGCTCAAGCATTTTCCGGGACTTGTCAATAGAAAATCCAAGTACTTCAAACAGAGCATTCGCGACATCGTTCTCGCCGCTACGAGCAGGTGCATACAGAAAGAGCTTCAGAGAAGAATCCGGATTTGCCTCAGGCCTGATAAACGGTTTCTTCGGCGACAGGAGATCAGTATCTTTACTTTTTAAGGAAAATGATGCTTTCTCAGCCTGAATAAGCGCCTGAATGTCATATGGAGCATTCTTCATGCTTTCAATGAAAGGTGGAGCTTCATTTCGGCCAGGGGTTACATCCCCTGTGGAAGATTCAATTAGAAACGGCGGAAGCAATATGTCCTCAGAGATGCTGCTTACCGGAGGAAATGGAATTACAACAGAAGGAGCGTTACTGTTTGAAGAGTCTTGCTCATATCTGCGACCGATTATGTCAGGCTTCTCTTCAAACAGTGGTGCTGGTGAATCAAAGATTATTGTTGAGGGAACGTTTTCTTCGCTGTCTTTCAGAACAGGAGGCACAGATTTGAAAAATCCATTTTTCAAAGATGGTGAAGGCTCGCCGGGAAGGAATTTTATCGGAGGGTTTCGCATCACTCTGCCAAAGACAGTATCAATCTCATCGAGAGGTGGAGGATCAGCAATATATCCTGCCGGAAGTACGGTTACCGGAGGAACCGGAGATTCCTGCTCAGGCTCAGGCTGTTTTGCCTGTTCGGGTGTTTCCTCGGAAGATGAAATGAGCATATCGCGATGTGCTTCAGGCAGTTGGAATACAGCAGTTGATCGAGTCCGGATCGATATCCGTTCCCGGGTGGCGGACTCAGGTTCTATCCGTACAATGCCGCCGACTTCTACAATTCTTTTCCGTATCTGCCTGGCAGTATCGCCATCAACACTGGAACCAAGCACAAAAGGCATTCTGGAGAGCCATATGACAACCTGATCATTTGAAAGACCTGTAAGTTTCTGCAGTCTTCGGCGAAGTCTGGTTCTGTAACCCGGTCTGAAATCTATCAGAAGAACCCGGAAAGAAGGTGATGAAGTCGATGATGGTTCCCTCTCCGGTAATACTCTGCATATCACATCGGGGTCTCTGCCCAGTTGATCGGCCAGCTTCTGTGCTTCACTCTCTGAAAGATTATTTCGT
>DAOWNO010000248.1 GCA_030642525.1 Candidatus Aegiribacteria sp. | reverse complement strand
TATTCGGTGTAACCGGGTGTTTTCTTGCAAGTTGCGTTCTGTTCTTCGTCGGGCATTCCCCCGGCAGGAAATTCGTGGATGGATGGCTTTCCAGAAAGGTGAACACCATACGTGTGGAAAGAGCGAAATCACTTATCAAGAAACACGGACCGGTTATTCTTGCGGGAAGCCGATTCATTCCCGGTGTAAGATCCCTGCTCGTTCTAATGGCGGGAACATCCGGTATGCGTTTTGCTGTGGCAGCTCTGCCTGTCACGATAAGCGCGATTGCCTGGTATATCATCCTTTCGGCAGCAGGTTCGATACTGGGTAACAATCTGGAAGCTGTTGAAGAATTCATGAAACAGTTCGAAGTGTGGATATGGATTTTTCTTGGTGTCATTGTTGTCGGTTTAATGCTGAAGAAAAAACTGTTCAAGAGAGGGCATCAGGAATGAATATTCTTTTTGTCACCGCCGAGGCTTATCCATTTGCAAGCACAGGTGGGCTTGCAGGCGTAACAGGGTCATTACCTGTTGCCCTGGAACGTACAGGCCACACAGTCAGTCTGATCATGCCTTTTTACCGTGACATAAAAAATCTTAATGATTACGACTGGTTTGGAGATCAGTTTTTAACTTCAGCAGGAGAGAAATTCGGTCTTGCACAGACAGTACTTCCCGGAAGTAATGTATCGGTATACCTGATAAGCAAGGATGAGTACTTCAACAGACCGGGGATTTATGGTCCGGATGACGCCAGTGCCTATCAGGATAATGCGAGCAGATTTGCTTTTTTCTCGAGAGCAACTGCTTCCTTTCAGGAGAATTTGAGAGAAACTCCGGATATACTGCACTGTCATGACTGGCAGACAGGCCTGATTCCAGCTTACATACGGAGTTTTCGAAAACCCGCTGTCGTATTCACAGTTCATAATATGCGTTATCAGGGAAATTTCTCTCCAGAGGAATTCTCTTTTACATTTTTGCCCTGGTCTCTGTTTACGATAGATGGGCTGGAATATTTTGGAACTTTCAGCTTTCTCAAATCAGGAATTATTTATTCCGATCAAATAACTACTGTAAGCACTTCTTATGCAAAGGAGATTCAGACACCCGCTTTTGGTGAGAGTATGGATGGTATATTCCGCAATCGCTCGGACAGTCTTACAGGGATACTCAACGGAATTGACTATGAGATCTGGAATCCATCAACTGATCCTGCTATAAGGGCGTCTTACAGCGCAAATGCGATCGGACCGAGGAAAATTTGCAGGAATGAGCTTATCAGACAGCACAAACTGAATCAGAATTCCGATAGAATGATCATTGGTATTGTATCAAGGCTTACCGAGCAGAAGGGATTCGATCTGCTTTTCCCCATTGTCGGTAAACTTATTCAGGAAGGGTTGAATTTCGTCATTCTCGGAACCGGAGAGAAGCGCTATATGGAGAAATTCGCAAAACTCTCAAAAAATAATCCCGGTAGAATCTCTGTCACTCTGGATTATGATGAAGAAATGGCTCGCTCGATATTCGCAGGATGTGACCTCTTCGTCATGCCCAGCAGATTCGAACCGTGCGGACTTGCGCAGATGATGGCCATGCGGTACGGAGCCGTGCCTCTTGTCAGAAAGACCGGTGGCCTTGCCGACACGGTGATAGATGAGAAAGACAACGGCTTTGGCTTTGTTTTTGATAATGCTGATCCGGATGAACTGCTGAATGCTATCCTCCGCGCAAGGGGGCTGTTCGGGAACAGGCGAAAGTGGACCTGGCTGCAGAAGAGATGTATGAAGCAGGACAATTCATGGAACAGCCGGGTTGAACAGTACGTGAAGGTTTATCGGAAAGCAGTTGAAGTAAGGAGGATGAGATGAAAATTCCAGAGAATACCTTTGAATCTCTCCTTTCCGTATTCACTCAATTCTGGCGGACTGATCGCGCTTATTTGCTTCTGAGGAATACAAGGACCGCCGGGATTGCAATGATTTCTTCTGTAATAGTAATTTCTGCATCCGGATACCTTCCAATACTGCTCACCAACTGGGGCGATGTGCAGGAAGAATGGACTGATGAGAGAACTCCTGAGCTGATAGAACAGGATTTCACTCCTGCACAGGCAGACAGTATTATTGCGGGTGAACTTGATGAAATGCGGGGAAGTATGGAAAGTCTCCCGCTTGCAAGACTTGTTGAAAGAGGACTGATGGCTGTCATAGGTGCCCTGGCAGCTTTTGGAATAGTGTTTGCGGTTGAGTCCAGGAAGGTTGGGAGGATTGGGGATTTCATGACATCTGCGATGCTGTCTCAGGCAGCTTATATGATTACCGGCGTGTTACTGGTTGTTATTGTCATCCTGCTGAAAATTCCTCCAACGGTAAGGCTGAATCTTGCAGCGTTTGTTCCGGTTGATACACTTTCTCCTACAAGAATTCACGTTTTCCTGTTCAGATTTCTAAGCAGTTTTGACATCCCTTCAATTGCAGCGCTCCTTCTATGGGGAAGGGGGCTTTCGGCCATTCTTGAACGGAAGTACTCATGGGGAATCCGGCTCTGCTTTTCTGTATATACAATTGGAGTTATGCTTATTTCTCTTCCGGTGATGTTCGCACCGGCAGCTTAAAAGGAAAGGTGTGTTGAGCAAATGAGAACAGTCTCAATATTTCTGCTCTTAATGGTTCCAGAACTGTTTGGACAGGACGACGCACTTGTTCTGGATCTTTCAGGATGGGTTCAGCTGGCTTTTGATAATTCTCCTGATCTCGACAGGTCATCAGCGGATATGTTTTCTGCGGATGCAGCAGTGTCCTCCTCGAAATCATTTTTATGGCCCTCACTAACATTCAATTCTTCGGCAGGGCATTCATGGAGTTCAACATCTGATATGACGGGAGGTTATACTGATACAGACAAAGCCTCATGGTCATTGTCAGCCATTCTGTCCCAGGAGATTCTGGCGAGCGGTGGCAGCAGCTGGCTTCGGCTGTCCGGGAGCAGGCACGCAAGAGAAGCGTCCAGATATGATCTGGACCAGGCCAGGCTTGATGTGACCATGGATGTGATAGAGGCATACTATGGTGTGATAGAATCAATCGGGCTTTATTTTACAGCTGAGAAAGCTCTTGATCGAACCAATGAACAGATGCGAAGGATTCGGTCTCTGTATGATCTTGGAGCCGCAACGAATCTTGAACTGATACAAACTGAAGTTCAACAGAGTCGTGACAGCCTTTCACTGCTTCAGAGAAGGCAGGCGGTGGCGAATGATTATGCTTTTCTGCATCAGACAGTTGGACTTGTAGGGTCGACCGTTTCGGTAAATACCGCTGCTGTTCTTCAACCGATATCAATTAGAACAGCGATTAATCTTGATATTGACCTGTCCCGGAATATTTCACTTGCAGCCGCAAGAGAACGACTTATTGAAGCGGAGCTTTCATATGAGGCATACAAACGTTCATATTGGCCATCGCTGAACGCAAGCGGAAGCTGGAACTGGAATAATGATGAACTTGAATTCGACGATTTCATCGACAGAGACAGCTGGAATGTTTCTCTGACAATAAGCTGGACTCTGTTTGACGGGTTCAGCAGGGAAAGCAGAATTCAGTCATCCAGGGCTTCCGTTCTAAGGCAGCAGGCATCATTTGAATTACTGGAGAACACGCTCAGAACTGCTGCATTGACGCGGCAGAACGATCTGATAAGTTCTATTGAAACATGGCAGTTGTCCCTGGAGCTTCTGAATCAGGCAGAGGAACAGCTTCGGCTTTCAATGATGAGTTATGACCTGGGCAGTCTTTCCCTTCTGGATCTGCTTGATGCTCAGTCAGGAGTTTCTGATGCAGAGGCCTCTGTTAAATCCTCAATAACGTCCAGTCTTGTCGCTGAAGCAAGGCTTTTCGTT
>DAOWNO010000155.1 GCA_030642525.1 Candidatus Aegiribacteria sp. | reverse complement strand
TCAGCAATAAGACTGTTAACAAGTTTAACTACAGGTGAATCAGATAGATCAAGAGCAATATCCTCCTCATCGTATTCATCCTCTTCAATATCCTCTACGATCATTGACTCAAAAACTTCATCTCCCACGAGAAGGTCAACATCTTCGATCTTCTCTTCTTCAATATTCGAAAGAGATGTATGAGCAGTACTTCCAACCCTTGCTCGACTGTCATCAACGGGTACAAGTGCTTCCGAATTATTGTAATATTTTGCAAGCGCTCTGCGAATCATGCTGGATGCGGTTATATGCGGCTCAATATCCATCCCGAGCGAGAATCTGAGATCACCAATCGCAAAAAGATTGTGAGGATCTGTCATGGACACTATTAATTTTCTGCCGACAATCTCGATAGGAATGACTTCATATCTTCGCGCAATATCACCGGATATCAGATGAATAATATTTTCATCAATATCTATTTCATCAAGATTGGCACTTTCAATATTCTGCTGCCTTGCAAGAAATTTGTTGAGATCATTTTCTGAAATGGCGTTACTGCTGACAAGATAGTAGCCGAGTCTGGCACCGCCTTCATTCTGCTGATTGAGAGCATTCTCAAGCTGTTTGTTTGATATCATCCCGGAATCAAGAAGAATTTGACCAATTCTGATGTTCATCAAGCCTCCGATACTATCAGACAGATTATTTCCTGCGGTGTAGTACAGGGTAGCAAATTACCTTCTGTCCAAATTCAATTTCATACCGTTCAAATCATAATTCCAGACAATGAAAAGCATATATAGAAATAGTGCGAATGACCAGAGGGGCTTTACTTGCAGTATCCAAAGCATTCAGGCCGATTTAGTAAGCTTATGAAAATTGATGTTTTGGGGCTAGAAATTGATAATAACCCAGATATTCATTCCGATATCCCGCTGATCGTACTTAGAATTAACTCTGTCTGTTTTCCAACCGTAAATTCCTGTCAATCCGGCGGTGACAGAACCGAAATCGTAGTTAACAGCCGGTTCAATTCTCCAATCTTCCCTGTCCGACTGAAGCTGATTCCCATAACCGCTGCTGACAAGTTCGCTTGTGGTTCTGGATCTGGTGATGCTCAAGCTTGTAGTGAGTTCACTCTGAAAACTTATGCGAAGCTTGTTAAGAAGAGGAAGCGGAATTGCGATTCCTCCGGGAACGCTGAATGAATACTGAAATTTAAATTGAAAGCTGTTGTTGTTGCTTCTTGTTTCTGTCTTTGTGCCGGTATAGTTCTCGATTACAGTATTTGTAAGATTATCGCTTATCGTTAACTGAATATCGTTTTTAAGAGTCACGTTTATGCTGAGCAAAGGAGACCAGCGTGTTGAAGTCGTTTTCGTGGTTGGGATATATATATTACTTTCATATCTGCCGCTTTCAGCAGTCTCAATCTTGTACCCTGAACTCACCGACCCGTTTCTGAGGAAATCCCTGAAACCAGCTATCCCGTTAAGCCCTGACCAGGAAAATGTAGGGGATGGCCAGGTTTTTGATCTCTGATTGTTCAAGAATCCGGAATAAGGTGTTTTTGAGTCTGAAGATCTGTACTCCAGACGAACGGACATGGAAGATACGGGTCTGAACCCTCCTGATACCTGAAGGTTCCATCCCTCTGTTCTGTCCCACGGTGTGATATCATCCAGCACAGATCTCAGACCGGTCTGATACTGCCATCCTGGAAGGAAATTCATGTCTCTGTATTCGCTCCCCTCCGTTTCTGAATAAACAATGTTTGGATCAGTTATCAGGTTGGCCCATCGTTCCAGTTTCATGAGGAACCACCTGGGACTTCCTGGTTCAGCTTCTTCATCCAGTCTCTCATCTCTCAACCTTGCAAGGCTTCTGATTGTATGAACCAGCCCGATTCGGACATTTATCCTTCGAGTTGATGAAACTGAGAACTTTGGCAAACCAAGTGTATCTGCTCCGGATGTCGTGTGAGGAGCCAACCTCGATGCGTGATAGTTTACATCGTAGGAAAACCTGGGGCGGAGATAATTGAACAAATTGATATCCTGAGAAAGACTGATGTTCTGATTTCTGGAAATCTCCCGCCCGACATTCACACCGATATCACCTTCCCAGGGATAGAGAAGATCCCGAATCAGCGAAAGCGAACCGCTGGCTGAAAATCCTTTCCAGACATTAAAAGTGAGGGAACCGCTTGATGAGAAAGTTGATACTGTAGTAGCTCTGGTCTGAACAGTATCACCGTTTGCGAAGCTCCACCGTGTATCCCAGCTGTCATGCCTGGATAACGACCATGCAACTCTTGTTGGTCGAAGTCTCAGGAATTCCATAATCGGCAGACTGAGCAGCTGCATTCTGCCGGGTGCAAGATCGTAAGACACTGTTCCCTCTGCAGTACTGGCAGTATCTTGATACGTAGGAGACATTCCGTAATTCCTGGAATAAGTATGGAGAAATCTGAACGGATCGATCAGATATCTGCCGGGCCATTTTTCCGCCCTGCTGTTTTTCCGCCACTGGAATCCGGTGTTCCATCTTCTGGTTTGAGTTCTTGCATTCCAGGATTCATCATCATCAAGCCTGAAATCGGAACCTGATTGAAATCGTGGTCTGGATATATCCATAGACCATGAATAATTTACGGGAACGGAGAGAGACCACAGTGGAGGGGTGAACCGATTCAGATGAAGGGTAGCATGGGCATCGTAGCTGGTCGTCGCAAACCCCTGCCCGGATCTGCTTCCCAGACCATGAAAATCAGAATCTACTTCTCTGTAATCACCACTGAGAGACAGTAGATCAGCCATATCGATGCTTGCTGTAACTCTGTGAGCTGTTCCGGTATTGTTCCACGGCTGGTGAAGCGTGATGTCATCGATCCATACTGTCGTATTCAGTAAATCTCTCGTATCGCTCTGCAGTCCAAGGGACATTTCCATGATCTTCGCAAGATTGGGTGAACCCTTCACAGCAAGATTCCCCTCGCTGAGATAATCAAGGTGCAAGTCATCCATTATCATCTTGATATCCACCAGGTCATCAAGATCAACCTCGATAATCTGCCATCCATCTTCAATGTCCGTTGTGATTTCATAATAATTCAAACTGTCACTGCCGAGTCTGTATACCAACTCGGATTCACTTCTTTCCTCTCCGTGCACAAGGAACCTGATCTGTTTATAAGCGGTGAAGTCTTCGCTGCTGTAGAAGCTCTGAGTAGCAATTCCGATATGCCCCAATCTGATATCGACTGCCTGAAGGGACAAAGACTGCTCGAGTCTGGGGTCGCCATATTCATCATCCCCGTGATCCACTGAGGGGGGAGGATCGTTTGCATAGTCAGGGTTGTCCTTATTGTTCACCGTTGAGACAAACAGCTTTTCGGATTCGAACACAGGGGTTCCGGAAGTATCGGATAGAATCACTCCCATTTCTTCCCAGCGATTTCCGACCATCGTGAAATCGTATATCTGAACCGTATCAGCGTCTGTGAATCCGTCCATCCAAATACGGGCATAGCTGATTTTTTCCCAGGCAGGTGTACCTGATACAATATCTGGAATGGAAACCACTGAAGTGTCTCCCAGCGGGATCTCAAGAAGCATCCAGCCGTGCTCATTCGGTCCTGATATGATATACTCTTCATCATCCAGTGGAATCCTGATACGGAAAAATGAATTTGACCTGTCCAGAATACCGTTGGTGTTGAGGTCCTCAGTATCCAGAATATTGTTACCCTGCGTACCATTTACTCTGTCGTATCTTTCGGAAGATGGATCATTTCCATCGTAGTAGTAGTTGTCCCTGTTTGGATCGCCTCCCTCGGGAGGGTTCTCCTCATTATCCCATAGATTATCCAGACCGGCATCTTCTTCATTGGAAAGAATACCATCCCTGTTCAGATCCTCCGTATCGAGTTCGCCGTTTGCCCTTCGAGTCAGTTCCCCTGCTGTTCTTTCGAACCAGTAGGAGTCCTCATCGATTCTCTCGCCGAGGTCGAGACAGATGTTTGCATTCGCGATATCACCTGTGAATCTGACATACAGCCTGATATGTGTCTTTCTGGAGAAATCAATTCCGTACTTGTCAACGCAGCGCATCACTCCGCCCCAGGAATTCGGATTATGATTTTCGGGCTGAAAGAAAAATTCCAGAACATTGTTCACGTAATTGTCAGCTTCATTGCCGGTAGAACTGGATACGATTTCGCCGAGCTTCCACCTTCTGTAGGTGTTATACCATCGAATATCTCCAGCCGGATGAATCGGCGAGGAAACATCCAGCGGTATGCTGGAGAGATGCCATGCAGCTCTGCTCTGGCCCAGAGGAAATGATGATTCGGCTCCTTCCATATCATCAATGTAGGCTGCTCCATTCACATTCGGATTCGGGAAGCTCATGGCAATCTCTCCGGAGAGAGTAGCGTTGCTTTCCGCTTCAGTGTTTATTCCGGGTATGATATTCGCAAAATCAGTCAGGAATACGGGTTTTACTTCAAAATGGGCGTCCATATCCGCAACGAGGGTTCTTGTCGACTCCTCCCCGAGCCTTGGTCTGTCGCCCGGAGTACTGGCGCTCTCGAACATCACCGTTGCTCCAAGCCAGGAGTCTGATCCGATGCCGTATACAGCGCGCGTTCCCACAAGGGTTTTCTTCTGAGATGCAAAAAGAGGAATGTATTCGAAAGTAACCCTCAGAGTATTACTCGGATTCTGTGCGTCCTCCGCGGCTTCACCCATTAAAGTGAGGAGTCCGATTTCATATATGATCGTATAATCAACGTTTTTAACAAGTGTTCTGGCATTTCCCGCGACAGTCAGAGTTACCGTTTCACTGCCCGGAATAATCCCCATATGTCCCAGAGAGTAAGTGGTTGACGCCGCCCTGTAACTGACCTCGATAAAGTACTTGCTCTGCGCAGGAAGGGGATTGTTTTCCTCGTAAACAACCGGGTTCTTCTCGTCAAGAACCGAACTGTCAAAAGGCCTGGTATCGGGAAACACAAGGAACCCGTTATCCCAGTCAACCGCGCTTTCCTCATCCGCAAGCGAACCGTCGCCGTTCGTGTCAAGATCCAGAAGCTCAATGAAAGTCACGCCTTCCTGGGTCTGGACAGGATCCTCTCCGGATCTTGTCAGGTAGATGCTGCAGTCAAAGCTCTCCCGTACAATGTTGTTCGCTCCAAGGAAATACCTGTTCCGAAGCTCATAATCCCACGTGAGATAAGTAGGCAGAGGATTACTCTCCTTGATCAGCTTCAGATTCCAGTCGGTTCCGATCCCGACATTTCCTGTCGTATCTCCGTCTGCCGTAACCATCCAGATAGCCAGTAAATAGTTATTGTTTACAGGACTCGTAAAGCGTATTACCGTGGAATCGATCAGAACGTAGTCCAGATCCTGTCCGGGCATCAGTTCATCCCAGTCTCCGCGTCCGGTTTCTCCTCCTTCTATATACCAGTCGCCCTCAACAGCTCCTGTTTCCTCATTATTCGACCCTATAAGATCATCCTGAAATATTCTTATAGAAGAAATCTGTGGCTGAGGAAGAGAATCCGGTGATGTGAGAAAGAAGTAGTTATTCGCGGGGTGAATATCAAGAATGCTGTCCGCAACCAGTGTTGCCTGGCCTACGAACTCAGAGGATTCAGTTGATCCTGCCTGCCTGCTCGCAATTGTTGTGATCTCAAC
>DAOWNO010000132.1 GCA_030642525.1 Candidatus Aegiribacteria sp. | reverse complement strand
TCTTGTAAATCCCTCGATCGAGGAACCATCGAACATTACATGTCCACTAAGAGCTTTACCGAACTGGCTTTCAGGTATTTCTACATTTTTGATGATGCCGTCGATATCTGTGAACTGAAGCCGCAGAAAGTGTACGTTATGTTCTCTGCATTCGGATAATATTGATTCCATTGGTGCTGTCATTTGTGGCCTGCTTTCACGTCATTATACATATTTCAGGATCAAAACTTAACAATATTGTCTAAGTATTTGTATTTCGACTCCGAAATATAATCAATTCTGCATTATCCGCAACCCGGACTGAATACGGATGAACAGTCTGCTGGCCTGTTCATGCAAGGCTGCGAAAAGCGAATCCGTGACAGCGTCTTTTTTCTCTGGTATCTTTACTTAATGTTAAACCTATCCGCCGAAAGAATCAGAAAAAACGAATCCAGAGTTTTGCTCATACTGTTTATGCTGGCTCTGATTCTGCGACTTGTTGTCATCTTTCATAATCCGATTCCGGCAGGGGATGGTATGGCATCCAATCTTGAGATTGCGGAAAATCTCAGATATGGGAACGGATTCTCAACCATGAGAAAATGGACCCTCTTCAACCAATCACTCGATCCGATAAGGCCTGAAGGCAACAGACAGCCGATCATGTCTCTGCTCATTCTATTACTGTTCACGATTACAGGACCCGGATTTCTCCCCGTACAGCTGCTGTCACTGTTGATCGGACTTGTATGTCTTGCGGTGTGCTGGTACTGGGCAAGAAAGATTTTCGGAGTAATTCCAGCACTGCTGTCAACGCTTGTTCTGGCTATACACCCTTTGTTCATACACTATTCAACACAGCCTGACAGCCTTCTTTTATTCACTGCTTTGTTCTTTACGATCCTGCTGGCTGCGGACGGGAGGAAAATCAGCTTCAGACAGGTTGTTCTGCTTGGTGTTCTATCCGCTCTGGCGTATCTTGTCAGAACCCAGGGGATGATCCTTTCGTTTTCAATAGGTATCTGGATTCTTATCAGAGGCGGCAGCCGGAAGATCCTGAAAGTTCTGTTGTTCCTGCTGGTATTCCTGCTTGTCTGCATGCCCTGGTTCATAAGGAACTATGAGAAGTTAGGTTCGATGACTTATTCACAGAACGGGATGTTTCTTCTCAACGAAAATCACTGGGCTGCGTGGGAAGTCCGGGAAAGCGTGCCGGGACCCACGGATATGATCAGATTTCAGGGGCCTGCTGCCGTATTGATATATACCGCAAAGGGATTTCTGAGAATATTTGAACCGATCACAACAGGTACATTGCACAGGGGTGAAATTTTCGCGCAGCCGCCTCTCATCGGTTTCGCGATTCTCGCGCTGCTTGCTTTAAGGAACCGGAACCTTCGAAGAAAAATGCTGCTCCCTCTGATAACAGTTCTTCCGATCATGGCTGTTCTTGTACTGCATGAGCATAGCGGAAGGTACCTTTCTTTTCTGAATGTAATTGTTATTGCTCTGGGATGTGCGGGGCTGGGCAGGCTGCTTCAGATAACCGGGAAACGGACTGCGGTCATAGCAGGCATTCTTCTCATTGTTCCATTTGCCTTGCCGCTTGGTTCATTATTGATTGCGGATTCATCAGAGAAAGCAGCCGAAGCTGAGGAAATTGCTGAATGGATTATTGAAAACAGCTCTTCCGATGACTGGGTGGTAACATTTCCCACTGCGGAACTGTTCATCTGGAAATACAGGCGTCCTACACTGACGATGCCAAACGATTATGAGATGCTTCTATGGCCCTGTCTCGAAGAACACAATGTGCGATACATTATTATAGACGGGGACATCAGCTATTATAGACCCAGATTGTCAAACAGGTGGAGAAGAACTCCCGACGGTCGTGAATGGGAAATCATAGATCCTCCGGATTTTCTTGAAGAGGTATACAGAACACGCTCCGGCTTTACTATCGTCTACGAGATGATCGGTGAGGTACCTGACGGATTCATGCATGTGGATAGCCTCCCCCGCGACAATATGCGCGCATTGCCACCCGGCGGAGCGAACTGATTCATATTTTATCTCCGTGTATTTCGAAAGATTTGCATAACCTGATAGATATGAGGGTGCAGAGTAAGTATAGCATAAAACGTGATCTCCTGTAGCGAAAACAGTATTCTATTCTTGAGCATTCGGAGAATGAAACAGTCAGGGCATGGATTTCTGTATAATCTCTTGCTATTATGCAGCTGGTACATTATGTAACTACTACATAATAATAGAAAGGTTATGTCATGAGATTGGATTTTCTGAACAGACACAGCGAATTGAAAAGGCTTGAAAAAGCTTTCAGCGGAAAGGGGTCTTCTTTTGTCTGTCTTTACGGCAGGAGAAGATGTGGCAAAACGCGTTTGTTGAGGGAATCTCTGAAAACAATCACACATGTCTACTATTCCGGTGCAAAGCGTGAGCGCAGTGTGCAACTAGCCTTACTGGCCAGGGATATTTCCAGGCTTCTGCCTGAATTTGACAGAGTGGAATATCCCGGCTGGGACGAACTGCTCCGGCGATGGTGCAAAGATGCTCCTCCGGGTGCGGTTCTTGTGCTTGATGAGTTTCCATGGATTGTCGAACAGGCACCGGAGTTGCCCGGAATACTTCAGGAGCACATTGATCGTGATTATGATACTACAAGGCATTTTGCCATATGCGGATCATCTCAGAGAATGATGATGGGCCTCCTGCTTGATGCATCCGCACCACTTTACGGTAGAGCTTCTGAGCTTATCAGACTCGCTCCGATGGGAATAAAATATCTCGTGGATGTACTGAACACATCTACTCCACGCCAATCCCTCGAAAACTGGGCCGTCTGGGGGGGCATACCAAGATACTGGGAGATAGCGTCAGACTTCGATAACCTGTGGCAGGCAGTATCAGAAACAGTTCTCGATCCACTTGGAGTATTTCACAGAGAACCTGAGAGACTTCTTTTAGATGATATGAGAGATATAGTACAACCGTTATCAATATTGTCCCTGATTGGAAGAGGTTCACACAGAATATCAGAAATAGCCGGGAGACTTGGCAAGCAGGCTACATCAATTTCAAGACCACTTTCAAGGCTTCAGGAACTGAATTATGTTGAACGCCGAATACCCTTCGGGCAGTCACTTCTTAAATCGAAGCTGAGCTATTATAACGTTAAGGATTCCTTTCTCCGTTTCTGGTTCCGGTTCGTCGAACCGGAAATGTCGCTGCTCGAATCTGGTGGCAAAGATCTTGTGATGAAGTCTATAAGAATCTCCTGGGATCAGTTCCTTGGGTATGTGTGGGAGGATCTTGTAAGAATCAGTCTGCCACGGATGACAATCGATGATCGGCGCTGGGGACCCGCTTCAGGCTGGTGGTCCGGCAGGAGGGAACGTGGAATAGAACTGGATGTAGTATCAGCAAATCCTGAGAATGCCAGGGAGCTTCTGATTGGCGAGGTGAAACTCCGGGTATCCTTGAAAGATATTGAACCCCTTCTCGGAGACCTTCGAAATAAAGTGAATCACACTCCCTTTGCTTCGGGTGCAGAAACCATAAGATACAGGTTGTTTGTACTTGATAATAATATCAACCATCCTGAAGTCATTTCAGGAGAACACATTATAACAGCATGTGCTGAAACAGATAACTGAAGGAGAATTGATCTATCAGATTTCCTTTAAATCCATCCCTGCTATTTTGCTTCTTTTATAATCTGTTTGGCCTCCGAATAGAGCCTGGCTTTCTGCTGTGCAATTATGAGTTTAACATCAGCCCAGACCAGTCCCTGCGATTCGCCGAATTTCTGAAGAAGGTTCTTTTCCTCGCCTGAGAGTTTTCCGTCCGCGAGAACTACCCTTGCCATTGCTGCGAGAATTTCTCTTGCTTCCTTTTGATTCTGCGGAACAGGGAGTGTTTCCTGTCCGGATGAAACAGTCTGGATTATGCTGGCTAATTTCTCTTCAGGGATTCTTCTTGCTTTCGCGAAAGTCGAGAGAGCTTTCATTTCCTTGGGATCTACTACACCATCAGCGTACATGGCTGATACCATGGCTGAAAGAAGAATTTCGGGTGAAACCAGAGCAGTTCTCTGAATGTCAGTGGTTTTCGTTGTTATTCTCGAAGCAGAGAAACGATGTATCGATTCCAGAACCCATGTCTGGCTTCCATCGTTCAGGGGTCTCCCGCAGTAGTCGCATTTCCCGGTGCTGCCTCCTTCGTACGGAGCGCCGCAGCCCGGACAGTGTGAGGAACGGAAACTGTTATCAACAGATGTTTTTCTTCCATGCTTTCGAACCAGCGTGTATATCTGTGGTCTGATTGTTTTATGGCCTGTTGATCGAATCCTCCCATCAGTATTACGCTTTGCGTTAATGCCGGACCATTTTATCAGAATCTCAATTCTGTCCATTCTGTTGGGAGTACCCGGAATGATGCTTTGAACTTCCACCGTTCCAACGGCGGCATCCTTGAAGAAAAGCCATCCCTCATCAGTCCCGGTATTTGCAATCTGCCTGCTGAAGTCTTTGATGAAAGAGGGAAGAGCAATCTTTCTTGAAGCGGAAACGTCACCTGTGAACCAGGATTTTATCAAACGCCAGAAGATCACAGAAGTTCTGTCTTCAATGTGCTGGATGTTAAATCCGGGATCCAGGGACATCATGCTTTCCTGGCCCGGAATCATGGTTATATCGGACACTACGTTCCACTCGACGGATTGAGTTATTTCTGCCAGTACCCAATCGTACTCGCCACTTGTCAGAATTGAGTCACAGTTCGCGCATTTTCCCGTATCGCTGAGTTCAAGCGCAGCTCCGCAGTTTGGACAGAATCCATCTACAAGCCCTTTGCCTTGCAGAGTCTGGGCACCCGGTTTTCGGAGGAAACTCCAGTATTCAGTGAATGAATCCGATGAATTTTTCCTGATTCTCTTTCCGGTTGAAAGATTTACATCACAGTCATCAGCTCTGGCGTTGATTTCCACATGGATGGTGTCAAAGTGCGAATCGCTGAAAACACCTACTATCTTTGAACTCTGCACAACTACGTTTTCCATCAGGTTGCGATAGCCCTCAGCTTTCTGCATTTCTATCTGCAGGCTGAATCTTTCATTTATTCCATCGGAAATGAACTGATTTACTTTTCCCAGATTCTGATTGGACCATGCCTCCTGAAGGGCAATGAAGGCTTTACTGGCTCTCTGGAGGAAAGCTTCCTTTGTAAACCCTTTATCGCGAAGCTTCAGTGCGTTCAGCGCCTCCTGCATCTTCTGTTGTTCCTGTTGCCTGTTCAGTATCCTCGCACGGGAAATTGTGTGAGTTTCAAATCCTCCCTTTGCTTTCTTTCCGAACTTTATCATCAGAACGACCACTACAATCAGCAGTGGAATTCCAATCAGTGGTTTGTGAATAGCAAGTCGGATAAGAAGATAAAAAATGTATCCTGAACCGCCGGAGCCACCGCTTCCTCCGCCACCGCTGGAACCCCCGTAGCTTCCTCCGCCTCCCGCTCTGGCGAAAGAAATTGAAGTAAGAATGAGCAGAACAGCAATTATTAAAAGCAGTAACAGCCCGTTTCTGTTTCGACCGGGAAGTAACACAATTACCCTCCTTGAAAAACCCTGATAGCTCTTGAATACCATAGTGTATATTCTTATCGTGTAAGTGTCCATAGAAGAATTTCAGTAGACTTCGTATAATTGACGTACAAGGTGTACTATATTTTATAGCAAATGACGGCAGAATACAGGAAGGATTTTTCATATGCGTATGTTTCTAATGATTGCATCAGGTCTGGTATTACTTATATCCTGCGGAGAATCGCCGGCTCCGGGAGAATCTGATTCTCCTCGTGAGGAAGAGATTGTATCCGGTATTGCAGAGGTTACCGACGAAGCCGTGTTGGAAGATACGCTTCTCACGGCTTCAGAAAATGAAGAGAATATTAATGCTCAAGGACCTGATGGAGCCTGGACAACAACAATGGGGGTAATGGAATTCAGCACTGACAATCAAGGGCATGTAAATGGTGTTTATCCTCTTGGATCCATTGATGGTGAACTTGATGGAATTGTCCTGGAATTTACTTACTCAGAAGGTTTACTGAAAGGCACCGGCTCTTTCATCTTCAATGAGGAGTTCAGTTCTTTCCAGGGGATTCAGGATATCGCGGGTAGTGAACTCATCTGGAACGGCCAGAGGATGTAAAATGACTTTGCGATTGACAATTCCGGAAGAACTGCAGAAAAGAACTGTTTCCACCGGAGGTGACGTCCCGCCTCCTCTCTCACCCGGGAGGATAAG
>DAOWNO010000319.1 GCA_030642525.1 Candidatus Aegiribacteria sp. | reverse complement strand
TCTCCTATCTCAACAGGAACTTCAGCCAGGTTAATGAATGTATCCAGACGTTTGGAGCTGAACTTCAGTCTCAGGAGTTCGGTTGCTTCAAATCTGACAGATTCAAAGTCATCAGTGTGATTACCGTTATTGTTACCATTATTGCTCAATATACCGAGTCCTTTCCCCTCGCTTTAATAGCTTCCACGCACCCAGAAATGCGGCTGTAAGTACTATTCGTGGCATTCCGTTTCCTCGAAGCCTGGTTTCAGCGGTCTGAAACACCGGAAGCAGGCTCTCAGCTTCATCATCGTTTATATCGGCCCCGTCAAAATACTCATCAGTATGGGTAAGGGGTTTCATTCCCATGGATTTGCGTCTGAGATCAAGAAGTATAGACTGCATTTCTATAGTGAATTCCAAAGCCCCCTCCTTGCGAAGCTTCTGGAAAATCTCCGCAGCTATCGAAATTACAGATGAAGCCATGGTTTTGTCAACTATTTGCCGCAGAATCTTCAGGGGATCGTAATTCGCGGTGAGGGAAAAATTTTTTCTTTCGCGAATGAGGGCCACTCCGGGTCTTCCGTCTGAGGCAACTGCTGCCTCTGCAGCCGCCTCTCTATTCATTCCGTTACTGCTCATGAGAATATCCACTATCATATTCTCACTCAATCTTCTGAACCTGACCAAATGCGCGCGAGATCTGATTGTGGGAAGAAGAGCAGACCAGGCGGAACTGATCAGGATAATAACCGTATCGTCAGGGGGTTCTTCAAGAGTCTTAAGGAGCGCATTGGCAGCTTCAACTCCCATTCTGTCCGAGTCGACAATGATTTCAATATGACCTTTATTTTCAAAGGATTTACGGGACAGTCTTCTTCTCATGGAGCGTATCTGATCGATTTTGATCCTGCTGTTTCCAGGGAGCCGGATAGGGCTGATTCCATCATCTGCCCTTGCCTGAAAAAGGGATGCAATATCCTCCGGTTCTGTTTTCTCCAACTGCGGAATTGTAAATCTCACATCCGGATGCTGGAATCTGAATACTCTCTTGCAGTCATTACATGTCCCGCAGTAACCAGAATCCGTGGCGGAACACATCCATGCAGCAGCAAGTTCAAGAGCCGCTGTCAGTTTTCCCACTCCCGAAGGGCCTGCGAAAAGATAGGCATGAGCAAGCCTGTTCTTCATCATTGACCTTCCCAGAAGTTCAGCAGCCTGTTCCTGTCCCCTGACTTTTTTAAAAATACTCATTTTCTATTCCAGATATTCCTCCGGGTTTACCGGCACTCCACCCCTTCTGATCTCAAAATAGTATCCCGGCTGCCCGCCGGGTATCGATCCTGTTTCGCCGACCTGCGATCCGGTCATAATTTCATCATCAGGATTAACCATAATCTTTCCAAGATATCCGTAAACCGTGATATATCCGTCCTGATGATCAAGTACAATCATATTTCCAAGACTCAGGAATTCCCTGGCCCAAAGCACAACGCCTTCAGCTGATGAATACACCGGCTGTCCGGGAGAAGTGACAACTGTGATACCGTCGCTGGTTGTCTGGGTTCTATACTCCTGATGAGTCTGAATTCCAAATGCTCTAACAACCTGCCCTCTTGCAGGCCATCTTATACTTCCCCGGAAGGCTTCCATGTAACTGTCGCGTTCCGGTTCCAGAAAAAGAGTTCCTGAAGCTGCAGGAGTTGAACGAACGCTGAGCTGGGTTACGAATTCCGCCCTGCTGATCCTTCTATCCTCGAGAACGGCAAGAGATTCTTTCTCGGCTGCAATCCTGCCCATCAACTGATTCCTGATTGATGCCTGACGGGCTTCCTCATCGTAAATTCCACCCTGCAATTCCTCCATCTGCTTTCTCAGCTGCTGAACCTCAACCAGAAGAACCTCCAGCGAGTCCCTGCAGCTGCCAATTGAGTCCTGACTGATGGAGAGCATGAACACCTCGTTCGCAGCCCTGGACGCAAGATAATCGATATAGGCCTGACGGCGGAGCATTCTGGTGAATCCCCCTTCGATAAAGAAATACCCAATCCCTTTGAGATTCCTGTGAGAATAGAGGTATAGCATATAAGAGGAAAGGCTTTCAACAAGTTCCCCGCGGAGGGAATCCTCAGATGTGAATCTCCCTGAAACCCGGGAAAGCTGCTGAAGTATCCTCGATTCCTCAAGGGCCAGTTCATTATAATAATCCCTTGAAATCGCAAGGTGCTCGTGTATGGCATCAAGAATTGTTGATATTGCCGCTTCTTCTTCTTCCAGTTGCGAAATATGTGCCTGGGTTTCGCGTAGACATGTATCAAGACTGTCAAGAGAGCCTGCGGTAATGATCACGGCAACAAACATCAGAACTGTCACCGGTTCCTCCCGTCAACTCTGCGGATAACCGCTTTCACTAAAGAAGACTGGATGCAATGTCCTCAACCCGATCGGTCTTCTCCCATGAGAATGCTCCATCGAGTCCCGGTTCTCTACCAAAATGACCAAAAGACGAAGTCTTGCTGAAAACAGGATTTTTCAGACCAAGGTAGTCTATTATGTCATACGGCTGCAGAGGAAAAATATCCCTTATTGCACTCTCCACCGTAGAGATATCGGAGACCTTCTCCGTTCCGAATGTCTCTACCATAACAGAGACAGGTTCTGCCTGGCCTATTGCGTAGGCAAGCTGGATCTCGCACCTGTCAGCAACCCCGGCTTCAACGAGGTTTTTAGCAATGTAACGAGCCATATATGCAGCGGAGCGGTCTACTTTCGTGGAATCCTTGCCTGAGAAAGCTCCGCCTCCGTGACGCCCCGAGCCACCATATGTATCGACAATGATCTTCCTGCCGGTA
>DAOWNO010000083.1 GCA_030642525.1 Candidatus Aegiribacteria sp. | reverse complement strand
GGAAGAGCCAGGCAGATTCTAGGCCATGATCAGGGTCTTGAACTGGCACGTGAGATAATGACCATACCTGACAAGGTAAGGAGGATTCTGGAGAATTCCAGCAGTATAGCCGAGATAGCAAGAGAATTTACTTACGTAAGGAATTTCCTGTACCTTGGCAGAGGCGTAAACTTCCCGGTAGCTCTCGAAGGCGCCCTTAAACTCAAGGAGATATCCTACATTCATGCGGAAGGTTATCCCGCGGCGGAAATGAAACACGGTCCTATAGCCCTTATAGATGAAATGATGCCCATAGCGGTGATCGCTGTTAAGGGTGCGGCGTATGACAAGGTTATATCCAATATACAGGAAGTCAAAGCAAGACACGGGAAGGTCCTTGCTATAGCTACCGAAGGAGATACTGATATCGAGTCACTTTCGGACTGGATTATCAGGGTTCCCGAGACATCCGATATACTTGTTCCTCTGCTCAGCGTAATTCCACTTCAGCTTCTAGCCTATCACATCGCTGTTGCCAGGGGCTGTGATGTTGACAAACCCAGAAACCTCGCTAAAAGTGTCACGGTGGAGTAGTTCTGGCCTGTAATAAGGTACCATGGAACATGTTTTCCCTTTTCAAAGCTGCATCAGTAAGAAGATATCTCCATAGATTATGGATATTCATCCGATTCTTCAGCATTAGATTATACAACAGATGGAACGATGACAGCGTATTCTTCTCGGCTGCGGCAATTTCATTCAATGTTCTGATAACCATTATTCCTCTTGGTCTCATGATACTCATGTTCAGCGGTATTGCACTTCAGGAGGACGAAGGTCTGCAGCAGGGCCTTACGGACTGGCTTGATACAGCCAACCCTCTCATTCCAGAGAATACGAGAAACGAGATCGAACGAACAATTCTTACAGGTAATGCGGGAATACCTGGAATTATCGGTTTTGGTTTTCTTCTCTGGCTTGTCAGCAGACTCTTCGGTACAATAAGGACGGCGTTCGACAGGATCTTCGATGTATCCAGGGGTCGTAATATCGTCCTCGGGAAACTTTACGATTTCTTCCTGGCATTGCTTGTAGCGTTTTCATTCGTATCTTCACTGATCTTTTCAACGATGGCAAGTTTGGTCGTGGACAGCCCGGTAGGTGACGTTGTCTCGCGATGGCCTTTGATCGGGCAACTCACCGGAGGTGGTATTGCTCAAGTACTGGGAATTACTTTCACAATGCTTCTGTTCTTCACCCTTTTCAAAGCTGCTCCGAACAGGAAGGTTGGCGTCAGACAAGCTCTACTTGCAACGGCCGTGGCAATGGTGTTCACAAGTCTTGGTACACAGTCCTATATATGGGTTATTAACCACCCCGGGTGGGGAGTGGTATACGGTTCGCTGGCAAGGCTCATGGCCACGTTCTTCCTGCTTTACTGGGAGTGCGTGATACTGCTGGGCGCTGCTGAGGTCAGCCAGATCGCTCACGAATGGCGCAAAGTTGCCAGAACAATGAAGAACATCCGATAATTCACGCAGGGGATCAGACGTTGAATCGGATTTCTATTATGTCACCGTCTTTGATAATGTAATCCTTGCCTTCGATGCTGAGTTTCCCCTTTTCTTTAAGCAGTATTTTATCGGGACATTCGTAATATAAATTATAGGGTATAACAACGGCTCGTATGAAACCCCTGGCAAGATCGGAATGTATAGTTCCGGCTGCCTTGAGAGCGGTTGCGCCTTTACGGATGGGCCATGCTCTTGTTTCATCTTTACCCATTGTGAAGAAGACTATCAGATCAAGGGCTGAGTATGCAGCTTTGATGAGCCGCGAAAGGCTGCTGGAGGAGTAGCCCATGGATTCCAGAAATTGTTTCTGTTCGTTTTCTTCGATCTCAGTCAGTTCCAGCTCAAAACCCGTATCGATACCGAGAAGGGTTCCGCAATGCTCCAGAACGATGCCGGAGAGTGCATCATCCGGAGTCACCGGATCACCCATTCTGTTCGAAACAACAATAAGCGGTTTCAGTGAGAGGAGTGCGTAGGGAGCAAGAATGCCTGTCTCTCCTTCATCAAGACCCAGGATTCGCAATGGACTGCCATCCTCCATACGCTTGAGGAGTTTCGCGAGAAGGATTGCCTCGCGGGATGTGCCCCTGCTTTCTTTTGTAAGGCGCGCAAGCCTTTTTTCACATAACGCCATATCGTTCAGAATAAGCTCCGATTCGATCTCTCTGAAATCGTTTATTGTATCACCAAGGGCGTAATTATCCAGAACAACGGTCAGTACAGCGGCGTTTTTTATAAGAGCCAGATTTTTCGTTGAGAAAGAGGGAGACGGAACATCGAAGAACACGACCGAAGCATGAGTATTTTTTTTCGGGTTGTGGATGCTCTCAAGGAAATCCAGCCTGCGGTCAGGTACTTTTACTGTAAGTGGCTTTCCCGTATCGGCATCAACGGAACCCGCGAGCGCACGGAACAGAGTGGACCTGCCGCAGCCCGGTTTTCCGGCAAGGGCGATTTTCATGGATATTTCCTTTCCTATGTTCGATGAAAAAACAAATATAATATATGGGACGCGACTTCTCTATCGGGCGAAGATGATTTTGGAGTCGCTGATATTAAATAATTAATATCAAAAATAATTAGATAGTGACTTTATCACTTCGGTTAACAAATGCAAGGAGTGACTGCAGAGGTGTACAATTTAGTTAAAGCTGTTGTCCGGAGAGTGATTTCAGGGAAACTTCTGATTAAACATGAGTGCCTGTTGCGCAGGATCATGGCAATTCCATACAGAGGTAACGGTCACAGATGCAATATATGTGGATACGGACTGAGAGCTTTCGTTGAAATCAATGATGAAGAGCGTTTGTGTCCGAAATGTGGCAGTTCATCAAGAGCAAGAAGGCTTTATACGATTCTTGAGAACGAAGTGAACCCCGGAGACAGGATTCTTCATTTTTCTCCACCGGGAGCAATAAGAAGAGCATACGAAATAAAACCTGATATAGAGTATGTGACTACAGATTATAAAGGAGAATTCACAGCAGGCAAGTGTTTTGATATTACCGATATTGATGAATCGGAGAACATGTACGATAAGATCGTTTGCTACCATGTTCTGGAACATGTTGAAGAAGATGAAAAAGCCATGATGGAACTCTTTCGGATTTTGAAACATGGTGGTATCTGTTTCATACAGACGCCATTCAGCGAAGAAATGGCTGAGGATCAATCGATAATCTCTTTAGAGGAAAGACTGATTCATTTCGGACAGGAGGATCATGTACGGATATATTCCGTGGAGGGTCTTAAGAAAAGACTGACTGAACAGGGCTTCGGAGTTGAAGTGCTGGTAATGAACAGTAATAAGGATGATTATTTCGGGTTATGTCCCGGAGAATTTGTTCTCAAAGCGTTCAAACCGTAGCAGATCAAGGAATCATACCGATTTCCGGTCAACCTGGAACGGTATCTGACACATTGGAAGACATGGCGGGAATGAATCGTGATCTTTCGCAAAATACAATAATCTGTGCATTTTAAGTCCGAAGTTGATTCTGCTTCAATCGGCGCGACTTCTCTATTCGGTGAAGACCCTTACCTTATCTCCATCTGCACTGTCTACATCAACATGCATTTCACCGAGTGCTTCGATAAGCTCATTTCCATCGAGTTTGGACAGCTGTGAAAGGTCGAATCCATGGTTGTTCATCTGTTCAGCCGCATTGCGGGGAACAAGTGCAGAAAGTTTGATGCCGGTTTTTATCAGGCTAAGCGGTACTCTTACGTTGACTTTGTCTCCGTCGGCGGAATCCACCACTACTCTCAGATACCTGGGGGTACTTCTCTTTAATTTCCCGGATTCCTCCTCAATGATATTTTCATCAGCTGTATCGGGATTCTGGAGTTTCGAGAGAAGGGCAGTGGCTTCCTCCACGGAAATCTTTCCATCGGAGAGCATTTCCAGTATCTTTCTCTTCGAGTCGTTTTTCATGATTTTCCCCTTTCAATCGTGTCAGATGAATTTTATTAGTATGTTCTCTTCGTGCGAATTCACTTTTACTTCGGTTCCATGAAGCCGCATAAGCAGCGTAAGAACTTTCCAGGACTGGCTGGTCGCTTTCATAACGTAGCTGTCGGGGGCGAAGATCAGTCCGATATTTCCCCAAAACCATCCTATAAGTACAAAGGGCGCGAGGAGTATCCATATAATAAACCAGGGCAAAGGGATAAAGAAATTCTTTATCCTCAGCAAAAGTATACATGCCGGCGTTACAGTTCCTCCATGGCTTGAGAGAAGGAAATATCTCCCCGGTCGAGTTTTTCAAGAACCTGGCTTTCACTGTAGTCAGTCGTTTCCATGGTTGAATCCAGACACTTTATCAAATTTGAGATCCGAGCCCTCGCAGTGGGATAACTTACACCGAGAAGTTCCTGTATCTTCTTGATAGAACCGAAGCTTCGGACAAATGCTATCACAAGAGCCTGATCGTCAGGAGACAGCTGGGAAAGAATGGATACGGAAAATTTTCCTTCCATTCTAATGTCACAGTGCTGGCATTCGCAGGCAACAGGAGTCATGGCTCTTCCGCAGTCGGGACACTTAGCATTACCAATATCCATATCGAACCTCCAATATCTTAAAGAAAAGATATAAAATATTTAAATAATGTCAAGTGTATACTTAATAATATTGTATATTGGAATTCTGAGTAATTTTCCTCCTTGACTCCACAGCGCTTAGTTGTTTTATTATTATAAATTGAATCCGGGAGGAGAGATGAGAAGAATAATCGCGGTAATTCTTGGTGGAGGAAGAGGAACAAGGCTATTTCCCCTTACCCGTGACAGAAGCAAGCCGGCAGTTCCCATAGGCGGCAAGTACAGGTTGATAGATATTCCGATCTCGAATTGTATTAACGATCAGATCAAGCACATGCTGGTACTCACACAGTACAACAGCGAGAGCCTCAATAAACATGTAGCACGAACGTACAGATTCGACAGATTCACCCACGGTTTTATTTCCATTTTAGCGGCTGAACAGACCGATGAGAACAGGGAATGGTTTCAGGGAACGGCTGACGCTGTCAGGCAGAGCCTCAAGTACATAAGCAACTACTATCCTGATCTGGTTCTGATACTCTCCGGAGATCAGCTTTATAGAATGGATTTTAATAAATTCGCCGATTATCATGAGAACAACAGAGCTGACATAACGATAGCAACAAAACCGGTCAATGCAGCTGAAGCGCCCTCACTTGGTATTATGAAGGTTGGCTCTGACGGCATTATTACCGAGTTCAAAGAAAAACCTGCAGAAGAGGAGTTGAAAGGTATGAGGAGTACCCAGGAGGGAACTACAGCTTCAAAACCCTATCTGGGAAGCATGGGAATTTACATGTTCTCTCCCGATGTTCTAAAGGAGGTTCTTAAAAATGAACCCGATGTTATCGATTTCGGGAAGGAGATCATACCCCATTCCATAGGGTCATACAGAGTAGCTTCATATACATTCAACGGATACTGGTCGGATATAGGTACAATAGACAGTTTCTTCAAAGCCAATCTGGATATGGCCAGTTCAAATCCGGATTTTGACATGTATACGAGCTTTTCACCACTTTATACCCGTGCACGGGCTCTTCCGGGGGCCAGGATAAATAATTGTACTCTTAACAACACTATTATCTGCGATGCTTCCGACGTAAACGGGGTATCGTTGAATGAATGTATTGTGGGTCTCCGCGGGAAAGTTCGAAACGGAACTGTGATGGAAAGATGTGTATTCATGGGTTCAGATTACTGGGAAGGTTATTACCTTGATCCAAGGAACAAACACAACGAAATGCTACCGCTTGGAATTGGCGAGAACTGTGTCATAAAAAACGCCATAATCGATAAGAATGCCAGAATAGGTAACGGGTGCAGACTTGAGAATAAGGAGGGAATTCAGGAATACTCTTCGGATATTTTTTACATTCGTGATGGAATAATCGTCATACCCAAGAACACCATTCTCGAACCCGGATTCGTAATTTAATACGTTCTCAATTATTCTGTCAGTAGAACAGCATACAGTTCTCGGACAGATTTACTGAGTGCAGCAGCCGGACCCTTCCAGTACGAATGAGGGTCCGTATTGCTACATTATTGAATGTTTGAGTCTGTTTGCCTTATTGGGATGAAGAAGATGTTTTCTTGATGCTTTATCTATCAGACTCTGGGCTTTACGCATGGCCTTTTCCCTGTTTTCGGGGGTGTCAGATTCATTAATACTTCTGATTACACTTCTGAGTTCGCGCATTTTACTGCGGTTCCTTTTTGCCTTAAGTACATCGGTTCTGTGGCGTTTGAGTGACTGCTTACTCCTTGCCAAGAGGAATCTCCTTTCACAAATTAGATCATACTTCGAATTTATATATATATTCTGTCAGCAGAGGGGAATTCTAAGCACTGAAATGACAGAAGTCAATCTTCACAGAGGAGATTACATTGAAAAAGTATTTTCTGATTTCAGCGATTCTGATCTTATCATCTTCCGCTGCTGCGGACAGACTGGTTAGATTGTACGATGTCTCGAGAGGTTCTGCGATCAGAATGATAGAAGACGGATACGATATAACCAATGTTGATATCAATTGACTGGTAACATGGAAGAATCAGAGCAGACATTTTACGATATATTGGGTGTTAACTGCAAGGTCTCAAATGATGAGATCGAGGATGCCTATCATGACCTTGCCAGAAAACTTCATCCTGACGTTACAGGAGATGATCCTGAGCTCACTGCAAGGTATATGACCGTAAATGAGGCTTATCAGGTACTCTCGAAACCTGAAGACAGAGCGGATTATGACGCGTCCATAGGTGTTAACCAGAAGATAAAGGATCGGGAGAATAAACCCGAATCCCGGATCATCAGGAGCGAAATCAAACCTGGTGTGGATATGCGCCATCTTGATGCAAAACTCAGGCGCACCCTCAAACAGGCTAAAGAACTCTGCAGAAGAGACAATTTCTGGGAGGCTACACGTCTGATGGAGAAATTTCTGAAAACCCATCCGGACAATCCTCAACTGCGGAAAACTCTTGCCACCGCGGCCCTTGGAAGAAGAAGGTATCATGAGGCGGTAAACCACATGAAAGTAGCCTGTAAAGTTGAGTATAGCTCTGTCGAGAACTTCGTAAAGCTGGGCTGGATGTATATCCAGGCGGGACAGCTTACCTTGGCGGAAAAGGCTCTTCATGAGGCTCTTTCGTGGAATGCTGAACACAAGGGCGCCCTCAGCATGATGAGGAAGATCGAAGAACTCAGGGATGCTGAAAAACCACCCATCAAGAGGATGTTGATAAAAGTGGCAAAGGCTTTAAAACGCAAGGAGTAACCGAATTGGATTCCGGCAGCGATAAGCTCTATTATTCCATAAGTGAGGTCTGCAGCCTTACTGGGCTCAAACCTCATGTTCTCAGGTACTGGGAGACTGCTTTTCCTATGTTGAAACCTTCCAAGAACCAGTCTGGAAACAGAGTATACAAAAAGGAAGATATCGGATTGATCAAGCTGATCAGCAATCTGCTCTACCAGGAACGCTATACGATAGATGGGGCCAGGCAGAAGATAGAAGATATGGACGACCTGAACGAGCAGATGGAGTTGAAACTTGAGGACACAACGGTCTCAGCTGAGATGCTAGACTCCATAAAAAAAGAGATATCTGATATTATTGGTTTGCTGGACAGAGATCCAATGGCAGTTGACAAACGGAACACTAAAGCGTAATTTTGCTCACTTCCGGTCGGGGCGTGGCGCAGTCCGGTAGCGCACTTGAATGGGGTTCAAGTGGTCGCTGGTTCGAATCCAG
>DAOWNO010000090.1 GCA_030642525.1 Candidatus Aegiribacteria sp. | reverse complement strand
TGAAGGATACCTTTTTCCGGAGACATATGAGTTTGCCGATTCTCTTATGGCTGAGCAGGTTCTCAGGAGGATAGTTGAAACAGGCATGTCCAGATGGCCGGCGGACAGGGCGGAGCTTCTGGAGAGTTCAGGTCTTAGTGTTCATGAGACGATCACTCTTGCTTCCATCGTTGAGAGGGAAGCAAAAATTGACTCTGAAAGGGCGGTTATCTCCGGTGTATTCCTCTCAAGAATGAGACGCGGCATGAAACTGGAAAGCTGCGCGACAGTGCAGTATGCAATTGGAGAGGTCAGGGAAGTGCTTCTGTACGGAGATCTTGAAATTGACAGTCCATACAATACGTATCGCATTACAGGATTACCTCCAGGACCGATATGTTCTCCAGGCGAGAGTTCGATATCTGCTGCTTTCAGTCCGGATATCATTTCCGGATACCTGTATTTTGTCAGTATGGAGGATGGTTCCGGACGGCATCTCTTCGCTAATACTCACGCAGGACATCTCTCGAACATCAGATCACTGCCTGACAGGTGATGGATTGACAGAACCGATTGGTTTTATTCTTATAATGCATGAAAATATACGATACACATTTAATTTTAGAGAAAGGATAGGAAATGAGTGAAGGAAGAAATCTGAGCTTTCTGGAAAAGGCAATCCGCCTGATTCCGGGGTATAAGGGATACAAGCGGAAAGAAGAACGCAGGGATAACGACCAGCTTTTCCGATCAGGGCTTACTGTAAAACTGGATCAGCTCAGAGTCAGAGTAAACGAAATACCTGCCGGTCTTCGGGGACCCTCTGCTCTTTCGTCCGTGACAGATATTGACAGGGTCATCAAAAAGATTGAAAAAGTAACTGACGAGATTCGTTTTGCTGTAAGGGGCTATCGAGGATGGTTCGATATGCATAAAGTCCGCGAGGACGAGCTGGACAAGCTCTACGCCTTTGATGTCGGGCTTGTTGAAAATATCGAAGAACTGGAAGAGGCAGTCGGGGTACTTGAAGCTGCCGCAGCTGCCGGATCCGATATGAAGGAAGCTATCGGGAAATTAGTTGATATTCTGATAGAATTCAGTAACAAGATAGCTTCCAGAAGTGAACTTATGATCGATCTTGAGAAAAACAAGCCGATTGAATAGATCGAAGAAAGGTTAGCAGACAAATGTTCAAAAAACTGGAGATTATCGAATATCTGGATGAAAGTGGCATAGAGATTGTTCACAGGATTCCGGAAAGTGGTTCAGGGGAGTTCCGCCTCGGCAGTCAGCTTGTGGTCAGAGAGAATCAGGATTGTGTCTTATTTCGTGATGGAAAAGCCATGGATGTGTTCGGGCCGGGAAGGCATACAATCACAACTGAGAATATTCCGCTTCTCACCGGTGTCGTCAGCACGCTTTTCGAGGGGAAGGATTCACCATTCAGGTCTGAAGCGTACTTTGTAGCCAAGAAGACATTCACCAATATGAAATGGGGAACAAAGGAACCCATCATTTTCAGAGATAAAGAACTGTCCATTGTTCGACTCAGAGCATTCGGCATTTTTTCCCTGAAGGTGGATCAGAGCCAGCTGTTCATAAACAAGCTCGTTGGCACCGAGGGAAGATATACAACGGATGAAATTGAAGGTTTCCTCAAGGGCATGATTATCTCGCGTTTGACTGATCTGCTTGGAGAGACGATTGAGAGCATCTTTGACCTTGCAAGTTTTTACGATGAAATAGCTACACTGGCCAAAGCCAGGCTGGGAGATGACTTCGGGAAATATGGAATACAGCTTGTTGATTTCTATGTTCAGGCTATTACACCTCCCGAGGAAGTACAGGAGAGAATCGATGAACGGAGCGCCATGGCTGCGATTGGTGATATGAACCAGTACATGCGTTTCAAGACAGCTACTGCAATGGGTGACGCAGCCTCGGGCGAAGGCGGAGGCGGAGCCGCAGGAGCAGGTGTCGGTATGGGCGCCGGTCTGGGCATGGGCATGACAATGGCGAATATGATGGGTAAGACCATGGGAATGGGCGGTGGTCAAGGCGATGGAGCTGCTGCGGGAGGTGCCGCACTGATAACCTGTCCATCCTGCGGAAAGAATGTGCCTGCCGGCAAGTTCTGCCCGGAGTGCGGGAAGCCGATGGGTGCAACCTGTTCTGCCTGTGGAAAGGCAATTCCGCCTGGATCCAAATTCTGTCCTGAATGCGGAGTTAAAATTGCCGGCGTAAAGAAATGCGTGAAATGCAATGCAGACATGCCTTCCGATTCACAGTTCTGCCCTGAGTGCGGAGAGAAACAGGAATAAATGCCGGGTACATTTCACGGATTGCTTAGGAACACCGCAGCGAGATTGCCCGACAACGTTGCCATTGAGGATGACAACCGGAAACTGACGTATTCCGACTGGCTACGGGTATCATCTAACATAGCCTGTCTTCTTCAAGAAGCCGGCGCAAAGCCTGGATATATGATCGGCGTTGTCTCAGATCGATCAGCTCTGCTTCCATGTGCTTTTGCTGCAGTATCGATGATTGGGGCAAGATTCGTTTCTCTTAATCCCGGTTGGCCGGTTCTGGAGAGAGAGAGAGTATTCGGAAGATGGTCAGACCGGCTCGTGCTGGCGGGAAAGAAGAATACTCTTGATGAGCTGTCCGATGAAAATATTCTTTTTATTGGTGAAAGTGTATTTGAAGATCATGGAACACCCTGCTCTCTTCCTGATGTTGATGAGGATGAGGAGTTCTATCTCAATGTTACTTCCGCCTCCACAGGTCAGGCAAAAATCGCGCCGACTACTCACCGCCAGCTGCTGGCGAATACAAAGGGTGTCTGCAGAACTCTGGGGCTTGATCAGGATGATATCCACCTGTCACTGTTCGGTGTATTCGGTCATCCCCATGAGCTTTTCATGAGAGGTATTTATCTAGGAGGTAAAACAGTACTGACTGAACGAAGATACCCCCGGGATCTGCTTCATGTAATATCCAGAAGTCATGTCACTGCTGTTATGGCTCTTCCTACACAGCTTGGAAGCCTGTCTCATCTCTGGAAAAGAACTGACGCGGATCTTTCCAGGGTCAGAATTGCTGAAGCCGGGGGGATGTATGTTTCTGACGAGTTCATCAGTATTTTCACCGAGCGGACAGGTGTTAACCTGATTTCTGTCTGGGGAAGTACGGAAACAGCAGGAGTAGTGCTTGTGGGTCAATCTGATTCATCCGGATTTACTGCAGTGGTTGATGGATATACTGTTGAACTTCGCGATCTCACCGGTAAAACTCTGCAGGATAACGGCAAAGGCGAGTTATGGATCTCAGGGCCCGGAGTAGTTACCCGGTACCTGGGGGATCGGCCTCAGACCGAGGAGAATTTCGTAGATGGATGGTACCGTACCGGTGATATGTTCAGAAAGGAAAATGATCACCTGATCTTTCTTGGACGGCGTGGCGGAATGATTAAAGCCGCAGGGTTGAAAGTGTACCCGCTCGAGGTTGAGCTGGCAATACTGAAACACCACGGAATTGTAGACGCTTGTGTAGTCGGAAGGGATCATCCCACTCGCGGCGAAATGCCTGCCGCTTATATTGTATCCAGACCGGGTATTGAACTGAACGTTGCCGGTATGAGAAGTTTTCTTCGGGAATTCCTTGATGAACACAAAATACCGAGACTTATTAATTTCGTGAATGGACTGCCCAGGACGGTCAGCGGAAAAATAGATAGAAAAGCAGTTGAAACCAGAGAGATAGTTCCTGACTATCGAAGCGAGGTTCTTCGATCCGATGTCGAACTTGTTCGTCTTATTAATAGCAGGGCTGAATTGATGGCAGAAATAGGAGGAGGTTTTGATCCGACCTGGGTGGATGATCAGGAGGATAACGCCGTGGGTCATAACCCCGGTCCGATTTCTGACAGTTCGATGAGAGAGATCATCAGATTTATAATCAGTGAACTTGGAAAGAGGTGAATTTGGACATCAGATCTGTAGCCGTAGGAGATGTCCATATAGGCACAGGAACTCCCATTCTGATCGCTGGACCCTGTTCCGTCGAAAATATCGAAATGCTCAGAGAAGTTGCCAGAGCCGTGGTTGAAGCTGGTGTATCGATACTCAGAGGTGGCTCCTTCAAGCCCAGAACTTCTCCTTATTCCTTTCAGGGACTTGGCCTGGAAGGACTTAAGCTCCTTCATTCAGTTCGAAAGGAATTCAACATACCGGTTGTTACCGAAGTAATGGCAATTGATCAGATTGGACCTGCTATGGAGTACACTGATATGCTCCAGGTCGGTGCCAGAAACATGCATAATTTTTCTTTGCTGTCCGCGCTGGGTAAAACCAATATGCCTATACTCCTCAAACGGGGATTTATGGCCACGATAGAGGAATGGCTTATGGCTGCGGAATACATGGTGAAAGAGGGAAACGATAGAATTGTGCTCTGTGAACGTGGAATCAGGACTTTTGAAACATGGACAAGAAACACTCTGGATATTTCCGCTGTACCTCTTGCCCGAATGCTTGGCGGATACCCTGTTATTGTTGATCCCTGTCATGCATCCGGAAGGAGAGATTTGCTTGAACCTCTATCTCTCGCAGGTCTGGCGGCGGGGGCAGACGGTATCATGCTTGAAGTGCATCCTGATCCGGACAAAGCTTTGTCCGATGGAGGACAATCGCTCTCGATACCGGAGATGAGGAAACTGGTCTTGAAATTGTTAAAGCAAAGGGAATATTAATAAGTCAGTATTTGAACAAATAGGAGGTAAGTAATGCACATAGGCATACTTACGGGTGGCGGAGATGCTCCGGGACTTAATGCGGTCATAAGAGGTATTACAGTCAGGGGAAGAAGTCAGGGACACAGGATAACCGGATTCCTCAGAGGTTGGAAGGGTGTAATAGATAACACTTCAATCGAGCTTGAACTGGAAAATGTCCGCGATATACATATGCAGGGAGGAACTATTCTTCTGTCTTCCAGAACGAATCCGGTCAGGGTCGAGAATGGATTTGAAGGAATCGCCTCGACTTACAGCAAACAGAAACTCGACTGTCTCATTGCAGTAGGCGGGGAGGATACTCTTGGTGTTGCCAGTCAGTTGAACAAGCAGGGTCTGGCTGTAATCGGTATTCCCAAGACAATTGACAACGATCTCAGCGCAACAGACTATACCTTTGGTTTTGACACGGCTATCAACAATGTAATGAAGACTCTGGATATGCTTCATACAACAGCGAGGAGTCACGAGAGAGTTATCGTTGTTGAAATAATGGGACGTCATGCCGGCTGGATGGCGCTGTACGGAGGTATGGCGGGTGGCGCTCATGTAATCCTTCTTCCGGAAGTGGAATTCGATACTGATGAAGTCTGTGATCTTCTGGTGAAGAGGTTCGATGAAGGTTCAAGATACGCTATTGTCGCGATTGCTGAAGGTGCTATAGATCCCAAGCTGCAGCGGCATGTGATGCATTCCGCTGAAACGGACGAATTCGGACACGTCCAGCTAGGAACAGGTATCGGCGTTGGTGAAGTTCTCAAGAATGAAATTGCTGACAGAACTGATCTTGAAACAAGACATGTAGTTCTTGGACATATTCAGAGAGGCGGCTGTCCGTCCGCTTTTGACCGTGTGCTCGGAACCAGACTGGGAGTGAAAGCGATTGAGATGGCTGAGAAGGGGCAGTTCGGAAAAATGGCAGCACTTCGTGGAACAGAAATTGAAGCAGTTAACCTGGAGGATGCAGTTGGCACATTGAAAACTGTACCTCTCGAACAGTATGAGACCGCAAAATTATTCTTCGGATAATCTGGAGGTTACTGAAATGGCAGTGAAAGTGGCGATCAACGGTTTCGGAAGAATTGGCAGATTAGTTTACAGGCATTCAATGATGAATTCCGATATTGATATAGTGGCTGTAAATGATCTGACGGATCCGAATGCTCTTGCTCATCTCCTTAAGTACGATTCGGTGCACGGACGTTTTCCAGGTGACGTGTCTGTCCGCAGTGATTCGATAGAAGCGGGTGGAGACACTTTTCTGGTGCTGTCACAGCCTGATCCCGCGCAGCTTCCCTGGAAAGAACTTGGCGTGGATATTGTTATTGAATCAACAGGTTTCTTCAGGACACGAGAAAAAGCCTCGCTGCACCTTGAAGCCGGAGCGAAAAAAGTACTTTTGAGTGCTCCGGCTAAAGGTGAGAACGGTGCTGACCTGACTGTTGTATATGGTGTTAATCACTTACTTTACAGCCCAGGCAGGGATAATATTAACTCTACTGCCAGCTGCACCACCAATTGCCTCGCTCCGGTTGTAAAGGTTCTCAATGACACATTTGGTATTGTCCGTGGAATCATGACAACGATTCATGCCTACACGAATGATCAGAAGATACTGGATCTGCCACACTCTGATTTGAGAAGAGCAAGGGCTGCGGCAGTGAATATCATACCCACTACTACAGGCGCCGCAGCAGCTGTCGGACTTGTGATTCCCGAGCTTAAAGGCAGACTGGATGGAATGGCTATCAGGGTTCCTGTCGCTGACGGCTCACTTGTTGATCTTGTCTGTGAGCTGAAAAGCGATGTTTCGGTCGAATCTGTAAACAGAGCCATGAAAAATGCTGCTGACGGGACTCTTCTGGGTGTACTGAAGTACTCGGAGGAACCGCTCGTATCCAGCGATATAATAGGGAATCCGTTCAGTTCCATTTTTGATTCTCTTGTTACAAAAACGATGGGTTCGAGAATGGTCAAAGTCCTGTCCTGGTATGACAATGAATACGCATATGCGTGCAGGATGGTCGATTTCGCATGTTATATGGCTGAGGTTGGATTGTGAAATACCCGTTACTTCAAGACGCGGAGCTTGCCGGCAGGAAAGTTTTTCTCAGAGTTGACATGAATGTCCCGATTCAGAACGGCAGAATTGCTGACGATACAAGGATTAAAGCTGTTCTGCCGACAATCAGGTACATTCTCGATAAGGGCGCTTCACTTGTTATAGCAAGCCACCTGGGAAGACCCGGCGGAAAGAGAAATAATGATTTCAGTCTTGCTCCGGTAGCTTCCAGACTTGAGGAGCTTCTCGAACGAAGAGTACTTTTCGCACCTGACTGTATCGGATCAAGAACAGCCACCATGGTTGCAGCGCTTAAACCAGGTAATGTGCTTCTCCTTGAGAATCTGAGGTTTCATCCTGAAGAGAAAAAGGGAGATCCCGATTTCGCCAGAAAGCTGGCATACTGCATAGATATCTATGTGAACGATGCCTTCGGGACCTGTCACAGAAAACATGCTTCGTTGAAAGGCCTTGCTGAGGCTCTGGGTGGCGGGTATGCAGGGTTTCTTGTTCAGAAAGAGCTTCAGATCTTTGACAAAATGCTTTCTTCGCCTGCGAGACCATTTACTCTTCTGTTAGGGGGAGCGAAGGTTTCGGATAAGATACCTGTAATTGAAAATCTTCTGCCGCGGCTGGATTACATTCTGATAGGCGGCGGAATGGCCTTCACATTCATGAAGACCATGGGAATAAATGTTGGTCACAGTCTTCTGGAGCTGGACCGTCT
>DAOWNO010000222.1 GCA_030642525.1 Candidatus Aegiribacteria sp. | reverse complement strand
TCGGAGAATGAATTGAGGCAATGGAGAGAATTTGTATCCTTCGGGCTCACTCCCCTGTTGACCGTTGATAATTTCGTTCTATTTGAGATACGTACCGGTGATCTATGAACTTGCACGCTGTTTCAGAAAGGGATCGTTACGGAGATATTCGGAGTGTTGGAGATGTATTCGGCTTTATCTTAAAGTAAATTGTGAAGTAAGGGGCAACAGGTAAAACTGCAAGGTGATACGCAGTCAATTCTCCAGCAGATCGAGAACCCTCCTGAGCAGAATCTTCTCATCGTTGATATTATCAATATCTAATGGAAGTGTTGACAGAGCATCAATATACGCTCTAATAATTGTTGCTTTCGTTATCCTCTGAGACCTATGCTGTCTGTCTCTATTTTGAGTTATGGTTCGAACGATTCTCGTTAACAGCTCCTCCTGATCGGGTCTCACGGGAACGGTCAGTCTGACGCTTGGGCTGCAATGATTCTGTATGTCAGAAATCTTTGAAATCAGACCGGATGATTTCGCAGTATCAGTTTTCATATCAACCTCCGGAGGGGAAGATATGCTCTTTGACATCCCGAGTCAAGTGAAGTATGAAATTCCATAGTTATGAATTTAGGGTATTGACGCAGGGTTGGAAACGTTGTAAGGTTCTTGTAATGAAGAATAGGCAGGGCTTATTAAAGGATTAATATGATGGAAAACAAAGTATTTAATGATAATTGTTCTGTTACTATCACCGATCCGGTGAGGAAATATCTAATGCAGGCGAACGGCAACCTGAGGAAAGGAAGATAATGTTCATCTTCGGAAGATCAGGCGGGGGAACTGTTGGTCTTGATATCGGCAGCCATTCAATCAAAGTTGTTCAGCTAACGGGATCGAGCAAATCCCTGACACTATCCAGTTACGCTATACAGGAGTTGTCTCCTGGTACAATAGTGGATGGGGAAGTTGTTAACCGTGAACACTTGATTGATACGGTTCATGATGTAGTCCGACAGGCGGGTGTTAAGTCAGGAAGCAAGAATATCAACAGTGCTGTTTCAGGAAGAAGCGTCATCGTTCGAAGGATCCCTATGGAGAAGATGTCGGAGCAGGATGCCCGACAGGCTATTCAGTGGGAAGCCGAGACGCACATTCCCTTCAGGATAGACGAGGTCAGTCTTGATTTCAAGATCATCAATCCTGAAATCTCTCCAGGACAGATGGAGGTTCTTCTGGTTGCGGCCAAGAAGGAAGTGGTCGACCTTCACAGAGGAATTCTGCAGGGAGCGGGCCTCAAACCATCGATCATTGAGCTTGAGCAGTTCTCGCTGCAAAGGGCATATCAGCACGCGTACAAACCCAGCGGTGATGAGTGTATAACCATACTCAACATCGGTGCCGAAGTTACAAACATGGTTGTTGTCAGAAATGGTCTTCCAAGCTTCAACCGTGATCTTTCAATCGGCGGCTCAAGGTTCGTTGAAGCCCTTCAGAGAACTCTGGGGCTTGAGTACGAAGTTGCGCTGGGAGTACTAAAGGGCAATGTTCCGGACGGTATTTCATCGGATGAAGTCCATACGGCTATCGGCAGGGTAATTGAAGAGCTTTCAACAAGCATAAGAAGGTCATTCATTACCTACCAGGCATCCGGTGAGAATGCCAGAATAGACAAGATGTACATTAGTGGAGGATGCTCTCTTATGCCGGGCCTGGCCTCAATTCTCAGTGAACAGCATGGCCTTCCGGTTGAACACTTCCAGCCCTTCAGAAACATCACAATACCTGAAGATGTCATCAGTGACAGTGAAGTGGACTCGATGAGCGCAATTCTCGCAGTATGTGTCGGCCTTGCTCTGAGAGGTTATGAACCCAGCATGGTTGACATCAACATTCTTGAGGAGCCCGAAGGCAAGAAAAGAAAAGCATCGGGAGCTCCAAAAGAAGTCAAGTCAACTGCACTCCTTACAATACTGTGCATTGTTCCGTATCTTGCTCTCATCGCAGGAGGGATAATCGCGTACAAGGACTATCAGGATCTGAAGGATCATGAAGTTGAGGTGAAAGAAGAGATTGAGGTTGTTGAAGAACAGATTGCGCAGCTGGGTATTCAGATGGATCAGCAGGCGGAGGCCAGCAGACTGAGCGCAGCTGTAGACAGAAAGCTTCAGCAGATTCTCGAACTCTCATTGAGACAGAAATACTCAGTTTACGTTATCGAGTATCTCTGCAGGGCAATCTATCCCGAAGTTATCATTCCGGGCAGCCGGATCGATAAGGGTATATACCTTACTAGTCTTATGCTTCTTCCGACAGAAGTGTATATCACGGGTGTTGCGAAAACATGGGGTGACATAATCGAATTCCAGCGCGATGTTGCGGAAATCATGCCGGATGGAAGGACACCTTTATTCACTCTTGATGATTATGGGCAGATCTATACACTTGCTTCCGAGGCAACCAGAACTGGAAGCAGAAGATATAATTTTGAAATGTTGATTGAAGTGAATCCATTCGCACTGTCATCGCTGGTGGGAGAATTTTCCAGTGATTCCGGTGTTTTGATGGAAGCTGTTGAAGAATCCGAGAATACTGAGGAGAGTCCTGATAATGCAGGGGAGGAATCATGAGAATATTTGCCATTTCAGTTTTAAGTCTGCTGGTTATACTGGCAGTCGCGGGATGTAATCCGGTAGGGATGGACAAAACCCGGGTTTACGTAACAGGGATCATATACACTGATACTCTGGAGACAACCGGAGCTCCGGGTATAGGTGTTGGAACGACAGGAACTCAGGAAGTGTACGTTACGGAAACAGATGCCAACGGCGTATTCTGGATTGAGATCCAGTTCTACCCGGATGCTGGAATCAGCGGCAGTTCGCAAAGCGGGTCTTCCGGTAGTGTTTCCTTCGGACTTCGCGCCTATGATAATGAATCGAATATCTATTACTACGGCGGATCTGAAGAGTTTGAGTTCACTGTATTCGGCGGTGATACATTGAACATGTATTCAATCAACCTTTCAATGTTCATAGCAGCCAAATCCGGCAGCAGGTAACAAAGATGGAATACTTGTCACACATCAAACAGTCGGAAGACATGGGGGGTTTGGTATGAATGCCTATCTCAGAGACCCCAGGTTCTACATACTGATAGTCGGTATTCTTCTTGTTGCAGCGCTCATATACCTGTATCCCAGGGAGTTTTCTTCCGAAGTGAACATCAGGATAGAGCAGGCAGAACAGAATCTGGAGATGAAAAGGGCTGAACTCGTTTCACTGCAGTCGGGAACTGCCTCGGATATGGCGATTGTTGAACAGGAGATCAACAGGTTAACTCAGCAGCTTGCGGAACTTGATAGGTACCTTCCTAGAAGTTACGATCAGGATGAAATAATGGATATGCTGACCGAAAATGCTGAGAACAGCGGTTTGCAGATCTATTCTCTCACCCCGCTGGCGCCGACTACTCAGGGGGATTTCCTTGTTTACGGATGGCAGATGCAGCTGACCGGACGTTTTCATAGACTTGGTGTATTCCTTGATCAGCTGACTCAGCAGATGATGCTAACGTCAGTTACTGATCTGACTATAGTTCAGAAAAAGGCTTCCGATGGAAGCTACGACAATATGGAGGCGAATTTCACGATTTCAGCCTTCGTGCAGCCATAAGGAGGGAGGATAAGAGATGAGTATCTTTAAAATAACTTGTACAGCCCTCCTCGCAGCTGCCCTGACATTCCTGTTTTCAGGCTGTGGAGAGAGCGCGGATGAAGCAACTGAAACGATCAACGATCCAGGTGTTTCAATAACTGTAGTTTCAAGCTCAGATGTTTACGGCTGGATTGAAATGACCCTTTCGCAGGCTCCTCCCAGTATGGCCGAGGCAGGTGAGGAAAATACATGGCTGCTTTTCGAAGGGGGTATCCTGCTGCGATTCAGCAGAATGGACGGGAAATGGAATGCTTACTCCCTAGAAGATCTCAGTCATGTCATCGATTTTGACCTGAACGGTGAAACTCCCGTATTCATCACAGAGAGCGAATTCCTCGTTTTCAATCATAACAGCTGCGATGCTGTTTCAGAAGCTCTTCCTGAGAACTTCTCTCCTATGGAGCTTGAGATAAGTAACGATGATATAGCAGTTCTGAGTACTGATGGTGATATAGCTGTCAGGGAGGAAGATGGTTTCACGGTATATACTGCTTCAGACGAACTGATTCCCAGCGGCGATCTTCAGAGGATCGGACCCGACTGGATATTCAGACTTGAGGGAGGCGGTCTGGCACTGTTCGACCCCTCGGT
>DAOWNO010000092.1 GCA_030642525.1 Candidatus Aegiribacteria sp. | reverse complement strand
GTCAGTTCCTGATCCGGACTACTCGCGCAGACCTTAAGCTCCCCCCGGGTCTCTCCGCCTATTCCGAAAATACCCTGAACAAACGTCCCGGTGGCCTTGATGACAACGCCCTCATTTTCAAGTATTTCAGCAACCGTTCCCTTTATGTAAGCATCAATCTCCACAGGGATAGGAGGTTCGCGAAGAACCGCCTGTCCCGTAATATTGTTATAGTTTTCAAAAGTACCCTTGATAGGGGATCTTACCGTGTTCTTGAAGAGACCGAAGAAGCCTTTTGTCTGACCTATCGGTTCGTTCACCTCAATCTGGTCGCCGTCCTTCTTGAAGAGAAGCTCAGGGATATCTCCCGGCGGCATCCCCATGATGTTCGCGATGTTCATCATCTTGACATTGCCTGGAAGTTCCGTCCGGGCGACAACGGTTTCCGCGGTTACTGTATCGCCGATACTAACCAGAGTTTCGCCCGCCAGGGGAAGTCTTCTCTCTTTCAGAATTTCAGTAACTTTCGCGACTCTCAATCCCGGTGTATATGCAAAAGCCATTATTCGCTCCCCTCCAGATTCAGAAATCTGTCCGGATATATATCAAGCGCCTTTGCCCACTCCTGAAGTTTTGCTATTCTCGCTGAATCATCCTCGGGAAGGTTGAAAGGCTGCCTTCCCCTTCCGTCAAATACCAGACCGACCACACCGCCTTCGAGTTCGCCGATCCATTCTACACCGGGGCCGGAACCGACATCAAGGTTTTTCGCCGGTTTGATTACGGCTTGAACCTTCTCTCCGACTCCAAGGGGCAGAACGAACATTTTTCCACGCTCAATCTGAACTTCCTTTGATGATCCATCAGGCATTGAAAGTTTGACATCAGCAAGAATATCTGTCTTCTTCAGGTGTCCGGTAGGAGCCACACAGGATCCGAGTCGTATCAGGCAGTCTTTGTCGAACACTTCCGTAGCAGCCTGCGGCAGCACTTCTGAAAGAACACCGAGCTGAGGCATCATGAAAATCGAGTCCACCGCCAGCATCGTTACTCCCTCCGGAAGGAAGGCATCTATAACCATGAGAGCAGCCTGGCTTCTTCTGGGTGCGTGAGAAAGAACTCCTCCTGATCCGATGAGCAGATCAAGATTCATCATGTTTACAAGAGTTGCCCCGCTTTGCGTCTGCTCGAAAGCGTCGCCGATCGTTCTCTCCTGAGCGATACCCTTCAGACCAGTAGCCAGTTCCTTATGCTGCACCAGCGCAAGCCTGAGAGCCTCTCGCGCAATGGCCTGCTCGACAATAAGTTCTTTCAGCATCTGGGGAATGGTCGTCGGACGAATCATCTTGTTTCTGATCCTGTTTCTGAAATCCGCCTCATCCATGTGGAAGGGAACCCATCTCATAACGTTATCGAATCCAGCGCTTGCAAGAACATTTGATACACTGTAACTCAGACCAAGATTCGCGGATACAGTTCGGTTGAAAACAGTCTCTTCTCCACTGTGGAAAACACTGAAGACATCCGTTGTCGCACCGCCTATATCAACACCCATCACTTCGATATTCTCATTCCTAGCCACAATCTCGATCAGTTTCCCCACAGCGCCTGGAGTAGGCATGATGGGAACCTGCTTCCATTTACCGTCAACATAATGCCCTGCCCACTCCATCAGTCTTGGATAACCGGGGGCCTGAGCCATGACATGTTCCATGAACAGTTCATGAATTATATCCCTTGCGGGAGTGAGATTTTCCCTTTCAAGAACAGGTCGAAGATTATCCACTATCTTCAATTCAACCTTCTCCCCGAGTTCTTTTGCGACTTCTCCGGCAGCATCTTTATTTCCGGCGTATATGACAGGAAGCTTATAGCCTACGCCAAACCTGGGTTTGGGGTCGGCAGCTTTTATGATTTCCGCAAGCTCAACTACATGATCTATCGTACCGCCGTCGATACCTCCGGACAGGAGGATCATATCAGGTCTCAGCCGTCTGATGTCTGCAACCTTCTCGTGCGCAAGCCTGCCGTCGTTGGATGCAACCACATCCATGACGATGGCGCCTGCGCCAAGAGCTGCGCGCTGGGCACTTTCGCCGGTCATTGACTTGACAACTCCGGCTACTGTCATCTGGAGACCGCCTCCGGCAGAAGAAGTGGACATATAGATATCCACTCCGTCATGGCTGTCCGGAGAAACCAGAACAGCACTTCCGTCAGCTTTCAGAAATTTGCGCCCTTCGAGATCTTCGATTTCACCTACTGCGTTAAGTACACCTTTGGTTACATCCTCAGCGGGAGCCTCGACAGTGGTTGGAGCCTCTCCCCTTCGGATGAGACGATACTCACCATCCCTTCTTTCGATGAGAATGGCCTTTGTAGTGGTACTGCCACAGTCCGTCGCCATAATTCTGGTGATTTCTTTATCGACCACTGCCACTAACCTCCTTCTTTCGTATTGATATCCCTGCTCCTGTGCTTGAGCCGGCTCCAGAATGTCTTTCTGCTCCGTTTTTCCTTCCGGCGAGTCTCCTTCAACTCTCTGCGGCTCTGAACATCACGAGCATTTTCTTCTTCAATCATAATTGTAAGCTTTTCTATATTGTCCCTGTTTTCGATCATCCGGATAAACTTGTAATAATCCCCGGATTGAACAACAAGTGAAATAACCGGATTAGCAAATATAAGCATCTGATTCCCCAGAAACGACAAGGGTCTGACCGACTCGAGGAATATTATCGCCGGTACCGTCAATTGCCTCTGTACGATGCCTTTGGCAATTTTCTCCATGAGGTCCGAGTAATCCTCGGTGCCCTCGAGATCAATGAGATCGTGGCTACCCGGCGGTATGTGTCCTGATATATTCAAGAACTTCCTCTCTGTTTTCTGAAAACTGCACTGACATTCCCCTGAATTTTGCGAGTCTGGTTGGCTGTGGAAACGGGCTCAGAAGAACGCCGTATTTATCCGGAACAATACTCCTGACCTGCTTCCAGGTCTTGCGTTCCGTACCAAAGAGGGATTTCTTGCTGACACCCTCATCGCTCATCCTGAATCTGACAGGAAGGAAATACGTCCACCCTGAGAGAAACAGTACGAAAGCGAAAACAAGTCCCCACCAGAGATTATTCCCCATGATCACTGCTGCCAGCAAACCGGCGAGCAGAATGATTGAGACATACGCTGCCGTTGGCCAGGGGCGCTCACCTGCAGGATGGGAAATCCATTCGAGCACCGCTTCAGGCTTTTCAGTCGTATCTATCACTGTACCTCTTCATCCAGAGGTTCCACTATACAAAGCTCCTTGACTGCCTGGACTTCGTCAAGTCTGAGAACCGGCGTGTTCACCGGCGCGTCTGTAACAAGGTACGGCTTTTCATCACATTCCCGCGAAATGGAAATCATGGCCTCGGCAAAAGCATCGAGATCCTCAAGCCCTTCAGTTTCCGTAGGCTCTATCATCATCGCTTCATGCACGATCAGCGGGAAATACACTGTCGGAGCATGAAAACCGTAATCAAGGAGCCTCTTCGCCATATCCAGCGTTTTTACACCCTTCTCCGCCTGTCTGTCTCCGGAGAGAACAAATTCATGCATGCAGGGACCGTTATTGAAAGGAATATCAAAATACTCCTCAAGTCTCGCTTTCAGGTAATTGGCATTTATCAGGGCATTCTCGGTTACTTCCCTGAGTCCTGCGGAGCCAAGTGTCCTGATATATGCGAAAGCCTTGTATAGAACTCCAACATTACCGTAGAACGCCAGCAGTCTTCCAAATGAATTCTGCTTTTTGCTGAGTGAAAAACTTCCGTCCTTATTCTGAATCACCACCGGTTCGGGAAGGAATTGAGCCAGTTCTGCCGTGCATGTTACAGGTCCGGCACCAGGGCCGCCACCTCCATGTGGTGTGGCAAAAGTCTTGTGCAGGTTGAGATGGCAGACATCAAACCCCATATCACCAGGCCTGGCAACTCCCAGAAGGGCGTTCATGTTGGCGCCATCCATGTAATTCAATCCTCCGGCCTCATGAACAATCGAGGTAAGCTCCTCTATTCTTGATTCAAAAAGACCGAGAGTATTCGGATTTGTCAGCATGAACGCGGCCGTATTCGGGCCGGCCTTCGCACGGAGATCATCAGGATCAACCTCGCCGAATTCGTTAGACTTCACTCCAATGATCACGCAATCGGCAAGAGTTGAGGTTGCAGGATTTGTGCCATGAGCGGAATCAGGCATGAGAACTTCATTTCTGTGTTTCTCTCCTATGCTTTCAAGGTAACTCTTTATGAGCATCAAGCCGCAGAACTCTCCCTGTGCGCCTGCGGCCGGCTGAAGAGTCGCCCCTTCAAAGCCTGTTATCTCACAGAAAAATCCTGCAAGCTTGTGCATTATCGTTAGAGTTCCGGCAGCCATGGTTTCAGGAACAAGCGGGTGTATTCCGGAAAGCCCCGGTAATCTGGCGAGATTTTCGAAGTGTTTCGGATTGTATTTCATCGTGCAGGAACCGAGCGGATACATGCCCTTATCTACATGGTAATTCAGAGAGCTGAGGTTCACGAAATGCCGCATAACCTGGCTTTCCGTTACCTCGGGCAGGTTCACTTTCCCGCCTCTTTCGAGATTCGGGGGAATACTCGCGGAGGCCGGTACATCAATCGGGGGAAGAGAATAACCGATTCTGCCTGGACTGCTCATTTCGAAAATGGTTTTCATCGACCGTTACCCCCGCAGATTTCAGAAACAGATTTCACATAGAGATCCATCTCCTCTTTTGTCCGTTTTTCAGTTACGGTTATCAGCATTACACCTTCACCCAGCTCAACGATGGGAAGTCCTGCCAGAAATCCTTTCTCCATCAGACGATCAAAAATTTCCAACGATGATACAGGAAATGAGACAGCAAACTCTCTGAAGAAAGGTGTATCTGCAAATACGCTGCTCACACCGGGAATTTCCAGCAGCTTCTGCTGAAGGTGATGACTCTTTTGGAAGCACTGGTTCGATACTTCCCTGAATCCTGTTTCACCCATCAGAGACAGATAGACTGTATTCGCAAGGGCCATCAGAGCCTGATTTGAACAGATATTACTTGTAGCCTTTTCCCTGCGTATATGCTGTTCTCTTGTCTGAAGAGTCAGTACGTATCCCTCCTGATCGGCTCGATCGGTAGTTCTTCCTATGATCCTCCCGGGCATCTTTCTCACAAACTTTTTCCGGGTCGCCATGAAACCGATATACGGACCGCCATAGGACAGCGGGATGCCCATACTCTGTCCTTCTCCTATAACGATATCAGCTCCGGCATCACCGGGCGAGCGGAGAAGCGGAAGCGCTACAGGATCCGCGGCAACAATAAGTAATCCCTTATGCTCATGGATCAGTTCAGCTAATGGTTGAAGATCTTCGATCAGTCCGAAGTAGTTCGGGTACTGAACAAGTACTGCCGCAGTTCCGTCTTCAATAAGCTTCGCGGCGATTAAAAGGTCAAGTGTGCCATCCTCAAGGAACGGAATCTCATTAATCTCAAAATCTGTTCTCTTAAGATAAGTTCGAACGACATCAGCCCACCTGGGATTCAGTGATCCTGCGATCAGGATTCTCTGCTTCCGGGTTGCTCTCATCGCCATCAGACATGCTTCAGCGGCAGCGGAAGCGCCATCGTACATGGAAGCATTCGCCGCTTCCATACCGGTCAGCCTGGCAATCATCGACTGGTATTCGAAAACAGCCTGGAGCGTCCCCTGGCTGACCTCAGCCTGATAAGGTGTATAGGCGGTATAGAATTCACTTCGAAGCAGAATATGATCAACTGCCGCAGGGATGAAATGATCGTAAGCACCGGCTCCAAGGAAACAGATCTTATCCGCTCCGGCATTTCTGTCTGCATATTCTTCAAACTCCCTCTGGAGTTCAAGTTCTGAAACAGGGTCAGGAAGATCAAGCTCTTTCTTGAGCTGGTACTTGAGCGGGATCGATTTAAGAAGATCGCTGATACTTTCAACACCGATCACTTGAAACATCTTTTCGAAATGCTCCCCGCAGTTCGGTATGAACCTGCTCACGGATTACTCACCGATGAATTCAGAGTACTTTGCAGCGCTCTTCAGATTACTGAAACCGGAAGAATCATCAGTGGCTATCACGACAAGCCAGCCCTTTTCGTACGGATCTTCGTTAATAAGCGCAGGTTCATCCTCAAGAAATGCATTTACACGTACGATTTTCCCGTCAAAGGGTGCGTAGAAATCTTCAGCGGTTTTTACGGCTTCAAGAGAGCCTAGAATATCTCCTGCAGTGAATTCTTCCAGTCCGGGAAACTCAACCATGACAATTTCACCCATCTGATCCTGGGCGTAATGAGACAGGCCCATCATGTATTCACCATTACCGAGATCTTTCACCCACTCGTGCGAGTCAGTGTATCGGAGACCTTCCGGAATGTTCGACATATCTTCCTCCTTGTGTTCCTGATTACTTCCTGCTGCCATCCTTGTAGAACGGCAGTTTCACAGTTTTGACAGGGATTCTCTTCCCTCGTACTTCAGCTTCGAGTTCAATTCCGCTCTTCTGGTAACCTTTTTCGACAAAAGCAATGCAGATTCCGTGTCCCAGCGCCGGTGCCAGTGAACCACTGGTAACGATACCAACCTTGCGCGAACCCTCGAATATTTCAGCGCCGTGCCTTGGAAACCCTTTGCCTGTTACCTCAAGACCTACGATATACCGGTCTGGTTTCTCCTTCTTCTGGCGGGCCATTACTTCACGGCCGATAAATTCCTTATCGGTCTTCAGTTTCACAACCCAGCCAAGTCTGGCTTCGATGGGAGTCGTGGTATGATCGATATCATTGCCGTACAGAACGTATCCCATCTCAAGTTTGAGTGTGTCTCTGGCACCAAGGCCTATCGGTTTGATCTCATATTCCTCACCGGCTTTCATAACAGCGTCCCATACATCTGAAGCATCATCGGCTTTAATGTAAATCTCGAATCCGTCCTCACCCGTATATCCGGTTCTCGCGATAAGAGCCTCTTTACCCGCGAATGTACCTGAAGCATGGCAGTAATAGCCTATGCTTTCCAAATCTGCGTCTGTGAGCTTCGCGGCAACTTTCTGCGCGTCGGGACCCTGAATGGCGACCAGTCCTATATCGTCGGTTTCATTTGTCAGAGTGATGTCGTACCCTGTGGTATGATTGTTGACCCATGCCCAGTCCTTCTCGATGTTGGAACCGTTAACAACCATGAGAAATTCGTTTTTTGATATTCTGTATACGATCAGGTCATCGACTATCCCGCCGTCGGGATAGCACATGGTTGAATAATATGCCTTGCCGGGTTTTACATCAGAGTCATTGGTCAGAAGGTAATCAAGAAATCGAGATGCGTCTTTTCCCACTACTCTGAACTCACCCATGTGAGAAAGATCGAAAACGCCGACACCCTTCCGTACCGTATTGTGTTCTTCCTTCACAGTCGTATACTTTATGGGCATTATGTAACCTGCAAAGGTTTCCATTTTTGCTCCAAGGCT
>DAOWNO010000219.1 GCA_030642525.1 Candidatus Aegiribacteria sp. | reverse complement strand
TGTATCCCGCCTGAGGGTGTATCTGGATAATTCTCATTTCCAGATCGCTTAAGATTCCAGGCTTGCTCAGTATCTCCTGCGGGACATTGATCTTTCCAATATCATGAACAAGAGATGCGATATGCACCGCTTCAATCATATCCTCCGACAGTCCCATCTCTCGAGCTATAGCGCTGGCCAACTTCGCGACCCTGATCTGATGGCCGGACGTATAGGGATCCCTTAACTCCGTAATTTTTGATATCAGCTCTATCGTCCCCTGAAAACCTCGTTCCAGTTTATTGTAACTGTTTTTAAGCTCTATTGTTCGCTCGTTGATCAGCTCTTCCAGCTGATCCTGATGTATCCTGAGTTCTTCCTCGATATGAATTCGTTCGGATATTTCGTTCTGCAATTCGATGTTCTTCAGTTTGTATATTTCAGCTTCCTTTTTCTTTCTTTCAGTCTCAAACCTTATCTGAAGCTTATTTATGTTTTTTGTGCTTTCCTCGCTGAACACCCTCCGTGAGAGACCGCTGTATTCTTTGTAAAACACCAATGCTTCTCTGAAATCGCCTTTTTCCTGGTAAAGATTTGAAATGTTTTCGTATACCTGCATCTCATGATACTTTGTTTCACCTTCTTTTGCGACTTTGAGAGCCATATCCAGATAGAATCTTGCCTTCCTGAATTCTCCCTGAATAGTGAATAGCTCACCTAAGTTGTTTGACACTGCCGCAAAACCGGTTTTGTATTCTATCCGATCGAATATTTCATGAGCTTTCAGGAAATTTTTCTTCGCAGCAGCGAAGTCACCCTGGTGTTCCATGATTGTGCCTATATTGTTACAGGATGAGGCAATTCCGATATCATCATTCAGTTCGGTGAAGGTTAGTAGAGACTTCTCAGCAAACTCCAGCGCCCTTTCAAAATCTTTCTGCAACCGGTAAATGTTACCAATATTATTAGTGGTGCTCGCTATTCCCTTTTTATCAGAGATATTCTCTCTTATAGCAAGAGACCTGAAATAGTACTTCAGGGCATTATCGTGATCGTGACGTTTCGCGAAAATAACACCTATCACATTGAGAGTGCCGGAAGCCCCGATCTTGTCATTGGTGTTTTCATACAACTCAAGAGCTTTCAGGCTGTATTCAAGCGCATTCTCATATTCACCTCTGTGTAAGTAGGCAATACCTTGAATATTGTAACATCTCGCGTAGTTGATTTCGATTTTATGCTCCTGAGCTGTAGAGAGAGCCTGCTCAACCAGATTATAGGCTTCATCCGGAGCGGTTGTCTTCAGAGCTTCTGCAAGGTCAAGAAGAACTGTTATCTCCTCTTCAGACGGAGGATCATCGGAATTTCGAATATCAACAAGTTTCTTGCGAAGAGTCTTGATACTACTGCTGATCAGCACACCACCATTTCTGGTCTAACTGCTCTCCTTGATTGTTCTCTTTGCTTCAGTGTAGAGTTTTGCCTTCTGCTGGGCGATGATGAGCTTCACATCCGCCCATACCAGTCCCTGGGACTCTCCAAAGGTCTGCAGAAGGTTCTTCTCACTGCCTGTCAGTCTCCCATCCGCAAGAACCATCCGCGACATAGCGGCCAGTATTTCCCTGGCTTCCCTCTGGTTAGCCGGCGCCGGCAGAGTATTCTCCCCTGATTTCACAGTGTTGATTACTTCGGTCAGCTGTTCATCAGGTATGTTCCGATTCGCAGCGAAGGATGTGAGGACTTTCATTTCTTTTGCATCCACTTCACCATCTGCATACATAGCTTTGATCATTGCTGCGAGAATCAGTTCCGGCGGCACCAGGGCTGCCCTTTCTATCCCGTCGATAGCCTTTGCGGTTATTCTGGACGCCGAGAAGCGCTGTACTGATTCCAGCACCCAGTCCTGGCTTCCATCGTTCAGAGGTCTTCCGCAGTATTCGCATTTCCCGGTACTGCCGCCTTCGTAAGGCGCTCCGCAGCCTGGGCAGTGAGATGACCTGAAACTCTGATCAACATCGGTTTTTATGCCATGTTTACGCACAAGCGTATATATCTGGGGTCTTATGATCTTCCGTCCGGTTACACGTTCCTTTGCACCTTCATTTCTCCGGGCATTTATACCTGACCATTTAACGAGCACTTCGATCCTGTCCATGCGGTTCTTCGTACCGGGAATAATGCTCTGAACTTCTACTGTACCCACTGCTGCATCCTTGAAAAAGAGCCAGTCGTTGTCACTTCTTGTGCCGGACAGCTGCTTTTCGAATCCTTCAAGAAATGACGGGAGAGCAACTTTTCTCGCCTCAGAGACATCGTTGGTAAACCAGGCACTGATCAGCCGCCAGAAGATTACGGAAGTTCTGTCTTCTATATGCTGCAGATTGAAGCCCGGGTCTATCGCTTCCATGCTCTCAAACCCGGGGATGAGGGATTTGTCGGATACCAGATTCCATTCCATGGATTGGGTTATTTCAGCGAGTACCCAGTCATATTCGCCGCTGGTTAGGACAGAATCACAGTTTTCACATTTACCGGTATCACTGAGTTCTATTGGAGCTCCGCAGTTCGGGCAGACTCCATCTACAAGGCCTTTTCCCTCAAGGGTCTGAACACCCGGTTTCCGGAGGAAACTCCAGTACTCGGTGAATGATTCGGAGGTGTTCCTGCGGATCCGCTTGCCTGTCCTGATATCAACATCAGTATCGTCGGCCCTGGCGGTGATTTCAACATGAATCGTGTCGAAGTGTGAATCACTGAAAACACCGACAATTCTGGAACTCTGAACCGTTATGTTCTCCATTCTGTTTCTGTATCCTTCAGCTTTCTGCATTTCAACCTGAAGGCTGAATCTATCGTCTATTCCATCGGAGATGAATTGATTCACAGATGAAAGATCCTGATTCGACCAGGCCTCCTGAACTGCTATGAAAGCCCTGTTCACTTTCTGAAGAAAACTCTCTTTCGAGAAGCCGGAGTCTCTCTGTATTAAGGCATCCAGAGCGTTCTGCATTTCCTGGTGTTCCTGCTCTCTTCTGAGTTTCCCGGCCCTCGTGATGGTATGCGTTTCGTATCCCCCCTTAGCCTTCCTCCCGAATTTTATCATAAGGATTATCACTACTATCAGTAGCGGTACACCTATGAGCGGTTTGTGGATGGCCAGCCTGATAAGAAGGTAGAAGATGTATCCCGCTCCGCCGCCTCCGCTGCCTCCGCCTCCGCCTGAGCCGCCGTAGCTTCCGCCACCTCCAGCTCTTGCAAAAGCAGTGGATGCAAGAACGAGCAGAATACCGATCAGAACGAGATAAAACAGACCTCTTCTATTTCCATGGGATCTGAACACAAATAGCCTCCTTATGATAACTGGATTAGCATAGTGTATATTTTTATGTTCCATGTGTCCATAGCTGTAATTGCGGTTATAATTATTTGCACGGAACAGAACCTTGGTATCCATTTTGTTACGGATTGATAAATTATCGAAAGGACGTCTCTTTATGCGCATTTGGACAACCGCGGTGATCGAGATTACTCTATTCGTCACCATTGTATCATGCGGCGGTGACTCCGGGCCGGGAACGGTGGATTCCCTGTCCGTTGAGGTAACTGCCGATACTCTGATCACAGAAGAACCCGTGATAACAGAAGTGTCTGAGCAATTGCAGGTAACTGAAGAAACCGTGGTTGTAACAGCAAATCCGGAAGGGCTATGGGATACGACTATGGGCCAGCTGGAAATTGCAGTTGATGATTCCGATAATGTCACAGGTGAATATCCGCTGGGAAGCATAGAGGGAAGGCTTGCTGGCAACGTTCTTGAATTTACTTATTCTGAGGGCGCCCTCTCTGGAGAGGGAATATTCATGTATGAGGATGATTTTAATTCATTTACAGGATTTCAGGATATATCCGGGACTGAGTTTGTCTGGGATGGAAGGAGAATGCAGACCCAATGAACGGGCAGGTCAGTGTGCCGGGAATACTGAAGGAAATAGAGATTTCGGGTCCGGCTGCCCCGAAGCCCCAAACCGGGCACCAGGTAAAGGATGCATGGACTGATGTCATGCCTGACCTGGTCAGGTTCGGGAACAGCGAAACAGTAACACTTGTGGTTAACGATGCCACAAGACCTGCTTCCTTTCCTATGATCGCGCCCCTGGAAGAATTCCTTGGCGATAAAGTAAGAATACTATTTGCCACCGGAACCCACAGGCCGGTTACGAAGGAGGAGAAATCAACTCTTCTCGGCGGCTGCTTCCCCGATGCTCAATGGAAGAACAATGACTGTGATTCGGGGGATATGGTATACATCGGCAGGACTGCGATGGGTAC
>DAOWNO010000002.1 GCA_030642525.1 Candidatus Aegiribacteria sp. | reverse complement strand
CCCCGAGGAGATGCAGAGGGTTATGGCCAAGCAGGCTGAGGCTGAAAGAGACAGAAGAGCCAAGATCATAAGGGCGGAAGCCGAGTACCAGGCTTCACAGAAGCTTGCTGATGCCGCGGATATAATCGATGCCCATCCTGTAGCTCTCCAGCTCCGATATCTGCAGACTCTGTCCGAGATCGCTGTTGAGAACAACTCGACAACCATATTCCCGCTGCCTATTGAGCTTCTAAAGCCCTTCTTGAAGGAGCTCGGTGGTGGAAAGAAGGACTAGACGATGTTCAGCGGAGCGATAACAGCGCTTGTAACTCCGTTCAGAAACGGCGCAATTGATACGGTTTCCTTGAGCAACCTTGTCAGCTGGCAGATCGACCAGGGGATAGACGGATTGCTGGCGTGCGGCTGTACCGGTGAAGCTGCGACTCTCAGTACTGAAGAACATCATCTGGTAGTCCGGACCGTTCTGGAGGTCGCGGAAGGCCGTGTTCCAGTGATTGCCGGAACAGGTACGAACGATACGGAAACCTCGGTCAAGCTCTCACTTGAAACAGCAGCTCTGGGTGTGGATGCTGTTCTGCTTATCACTCCATATTACAATAAGCCTACTCCCGAGGGTCAGATAGATCACTATTCCCTGGTTGCGGATGCGGTTGACTGTCCGGTGATACTATACAATGTGCCTGGAAGAACAGGCACGAACATGCTACCTTCAACAATAGCTCGACTGGCTGAACATCCGCGGATTGTTGCGGTCAAGGATGCAGCCGGTTCGGCTGAGAGGGTAACCGCGATTAGAAATCTGTGCGATATAACCATATTGAGCGGTGATGACCCCATAGCGATGGCTCAGGTTGCTCTTGGAGCCGCAGGGGTTATTTCCGTGGTATCAAATATTGCGCCTGCTGCTATGTCTGAGCTTATTTCTCTTGCAGCTTCAGGAAATTTGCAGGAAGCAAGGAAAATTCAGTCCAGGCTTTATCCGGTGATAAAAGCGATGTTCCTTGAGACTAATCCAATGCCGGTGAAGAAATCACTTGCTTTGATGGGCAGGATTCAGGACGAACTCCGGCTGCCGCTGGTCTCCATGAAAGAAGAATATGTTCCGGAACTGAAAAGAATACTGGAACGGGCTGATCTCATCTGATGAATATCTGTGTATTCGGCAGCGAAGGGAAAATGGGGCAACTTGTCAGGGAAGAGGCAGGCAAAGCAGTAACAGCATGCTATGACATAACCGCTCCGGGAGCATCTGTTGACCAAACGCTTCCTCCTGAAGTCGATACAGTCATAGATTTTTCTCTTCCGTCCGCCTGGAGAGATCTTGATAAACTGCTTTACGGCACTTCTGCGGGGCTTGTGTCAGGAACAACCGGGCTGGGAGATACCGAAATGGAACTGCTTCGGAAATGGTCTTCAGAGAGACCCGTTTTCTTTGCATCCAACATGAGCATGGGCATATATGTTCTTGGCAAACTTCTGCAAACCGCAGCCTCTATGCTCGCAGATGATTTCGACCTGGAAATTGTGGAATTCCATCACAGAGAGAAGATCGACAGCCCCAGCGGAACAGCTTTGACTCTGCTGGATATCTGGGAGAAGAATGGCGGAGGCAAGATGATCATGCATGGCAGATCCGGCCCTGCAGGGCCAAGAAGCCGGGATGAAACAGGCATTCATTCAGTCAGAGGCGGTGATGTAGTCGGAGATCACAAGCTATACCTGCTTGGAGATGGAGAGAAGCTTCTTCTGTCTCATTCAGCTACTGGAAGGAGAACGTTCGCTGTTGGAGCACTGAAAGCGGCGGATTTCATTTATGGAAAACCTCCAGGACTTTACGCGATGGAGGACATGATGAGCGAAAGGGAAGAAAAATGATACGGAATCCCGTGGTAGCAGGAACGTTCTACCCGTCAGACAGAGAGTATCTGAGTTCAATGATTACCGATTTCATGTCATCGAAAGACAGAGAATCTGACAGCTCAATAACCGGTCTTGTAAGCCCTCATGCCGGATATGTCTACTCCGGTTCAGTGGCCGGAGCCGCATTTGCATCCGCTCCGGCTGTCGTGAGTACAGTTATTATTCTGGCGCCAACGCACAGTTATCCGGTTCATGGTGCATCGGTATACAAAGGAGAGGGTTACTTAACACCACTTGGTATAGCGGCGATTGACAGTGAAATAACAACCGGTCTCCTGAACTCCGGCCTTTCCTTCCAGCCTGCAGCTCACAGGGGAGAGCATTCCGCAGAAGTTCAGATTCCATTTATCCAGACGAAGTGGCCTGACGCATCCATCGTTGTTATCCTTCAGGGCTCTGTGTTCGACGGCTATTCGCGAACTCTTGCTGAGAGTCTGCGTGATGTTCTGAAGAGCAGAGAGAATATTCTGATAGTGGCTTCGAGTGATCTTTCCCATTACCATCCGTACGGTGAAGCGGAGCGAATGGATAGAAAGGTGATTGATGCATTTGTCAGCGGAAATCCGGATAATCTGAGTACTGTTCTTTCAAGCGGATTCGAGGCATGCGGAGGTGGACCCATGCTGACGCTGATGCACTACTCCATGTTGAACGGTTCTGACAGATTCGGTGAGATCATGTGGGATACATCCGCGACTGCCAGCGGGGACAGAAGTTCTGTTGTAGGGTATTTTGCCGGTTACACCGCAAAGGAGGTTCAGGAATAACAGATTCTGCTGAAAGAAAGAAACTGCTGGACCTGGCAAGAAGGTCTGTTGAAGCAGCAGCAGCAGGAAGACCGCTTCCCGATATACCATCCGGGGAAGTCTTTGAAAGGGAATGCGGTGCTTTTGTTACTCTCCATAAAAATGGCTCACTCAGGGGTTGCATAGGCCATTTCACAGGAACGGGTTCTCTTGGGCGGACCATTATTGATATGGCGTCTTCAGCTGCCGTTAAAGATCCAAGGTTTCCGAAAGTTACTTCTGAGGAAGTAGATGGACTCGATATGGAGATTTCCATTTTAAGCACGATGATCCTGACCAGGACGGAAGATGTAATTCCCGGAATTCACGGTATCTATATCATATCCGGATTCCGAACCGGGACTCTGCTTCCACAGGTTGCCATCGAGCAGGGATGGGACAGAGAAACTTTCCTTTCACACACATGTCTCAAGGCGGGATTGTCACCGGACTGTTTCCGTCAGGATGACGTTCAGATATACACATACACAGCCGAAGTATTCGGCGAATTGGAGGAGGGGGCTGATTCTGAATGAAGCTCATGGTTATAACCGGTGCGTTTCTCCTGCTTGCATGCAGTATGCCTGGGGTTGGAGAGCTTGAAGAGAGAATTGATATTCTGGAGACTTCCGTAAGCTACGATGATTCTGAACTTACAGATGGATTTAATGAGGTGTTTGACGACATCGAAGATCTTGGTGAAAGAGTTGCTTTCCTTGAAACCGGTGATATTTCCAGTACTACAGAGAGTTCAGTACAGGAAAGAGATGTGTCCGGTGACATCGAACCTTCCGAGGAGAAGATTATCACCATTTCCGATATTGAGGGTCTCGAGGATTCGATGAATCTGCTTACGGACAGCATGACAGTCATTGATGAATCGCTGAACGCAGTTGTTCTTTCCCTGGACAGCCTTATTTTGGAAAACGATTCGCTGAAAACCGCACTCAGCAATCTCAGTTCTGAAGTCGCGGATCTCAGATATACGATTAATCATCTCGGATCTTCAAGATCATCCTCTTCAGACAGCGGAACAAGATCCGGATCAGGAACCAGTGGAGGCAGGGGAACCTCTGGTTCCGGCGGGTCTCGCTGAACTGAACTTATAAATGGATTCAGTAATGGGGACGGTTCAGAACTGTCCCCGCTTCGTTTCTATTGCTGATTGGACCGTAGGAGGATTTGAAACGAGCAGTAGGAATAGAATGGAATGTATTGTATACCTCCTTCTTACGAACGGGAATCATTCAATGTCTTACATCATTTTAATGGTATTGTCTTGATATGTGGTTGTCAAGGGGAGTGACATCCGGTTCCGTCAGGTTAACCACGTCAGGTGAAGTTGACCCTGTAGTACCTTTTCTTGCCTGCTCTCAGCAGAATACTTCTGGCTGTGCTTTGGGGATCAAGATTTTCAAGCGGATCTTCAATACGATTATTATCTATGTACAGACCCCCCTGTTTTGCCATTCTTCTCACTTCGCTTCTGCTCGGACAGAGGCCTGTTTCAACGAAAAGGTCAAGGCAGCTGATTCCGTTGTTCAGCCTTGTCTTTGGGATTTCCAGTGTTGGTTCGTCTTCCTGATTTCCCTGGCCGGCGAAGAGGGACCGAGAGGCTTTCTCCGCTTTCAGAGCTTCTTCTCTGCCATGCGCGAGGACTGTGGCTTCGAATGCAAGTTTTTCCTTTACATTCCGGATATCTGCTCCGGTCAGAAGGGCCAGCTCATCGATCTCATCTCCTGGGACGAAGGTGTATAGCCTGAGGAAATAAATGGCATCCTTGTCGTTTACGTTTATCCAAAACTGGTAGTACTCGTACGGGCTTGTCAGTTCCGGATCAAGCCAGATGGCTCCGCCGGCCTGGGTCTTGCTCATTTTTTCGCCTGTTGCAGTCGTTATCAGAGGACATGTGAAACCCCATACCTCTTTCTGCTCAACGCGCCTGATAAGATCAATTCCGGAAACGATATTGCCCCACTGATCGGAACCGCCCACCTGAAGAACGCATCCGAAATTACGGTACAGATGCAGATAATCATAAGCCTGGAGGAGGCTGTAGCCGAATTCAAGAAAGGAAATACCACTCTCCAGTCTGAGCTTGACCGATTCTGCGGAAAGCATCCGGTTCACGCTGAAGTGACGTCCGATATCTCTCAGAAAGTCAATATGATTCAGTTTGCTGAGCCATTCATAGTTGTCAAGCAGAACCGCTCCTTGGTCGTTATCATTGAATTCCAGGAAGTGTTTCAGCTGTTTTCCGATCGATTCAGCCCAGTTCGATACTGTTTCCTTTGATTCAAAGGTTCTCTCCAGGCTTCTTTCGGACGGATCTCCAACAAGAGCAGTAGCTCCACCGACAAGCAGGATTGGTCTGTGTCCGCCAATTTGAAGATGACGTGCAATCATGATCGGCACAAGATGCCCCAGGTGAAGACTCCCTGCTGTAGGGTCAAAACCGATATAGAAACTCAGTGAAGGTCCATCTAGAAGCTTGGATAGTTTCTCCTCGGCGGTCATCTGGTAAACAAGACCTCTTTGACTGAGTTTTCTCAATAGTCCCACCGGACGCTCCTTTCAAAAGAACAACTGGCATAACAGTTCTCTGGTGCTTATGTTTTCATCTGTTCGTGACACAGAACATAATACCGGAGAAGATAATGGAAACTATTGAATTTGAGCATCCTGTCGCAAGGGACATCCTGACGAACATTCGGAATTGTAATACCCAGCCTGATGAGTTCAGGAAATTAGCCTACAGACTGGGACTTCTGCTTGCTGTTGAAGCAACCAGGAATAGGGGAACTTCACCCGTTTCAGTTGAAACCCCGATGGAAATGACGCTGGGTGAGAAATGTAATAATCATCCTGTCATTATCCCGGTACTTAGAGCTGGTCTTGGTCTTCTTCCTCCATTCCAGGAATTGCTGCCGGATTCACCTGTGGCGTTCATAGCGATGAAACGGGATGAAAAAACAGGAAAAGCAGAATGGCTCTATGATTCAATCCAGAATCTTAGAGGCAGAGATGTTCTGATCCTTGATCCCATGCTTGCAACCGGTGGAACAGCTGCGGGCGTGATTGATTACCTCATTGAAAAAGGTGTAGACGAAATTACACTGGTATGTATAGTTGCGGCTCCGGAGGGTATACACCGTCTCCAGGGATACGAGAATCTCACTATTATCACAGTATCGGTGGACAGAGAACTCGATGAGAACTGGTTCATACTGCCTGGCCTGGGTGACTTCGGTGACAGACTTTATAAGGGCAATTAATAATAATCATATGATCAGGAAGTGAAATGAAACGGCAAGGTATTTATATAGCTGGCAGTGACATGAATGCTGGAAAAACCACATTTGCTCTGGGACTGATTTCATGGCTTTGTGATAATCTTGATCGCGGAGCATCCTTCATGAAACCGCTTGGTCAGAAAACAACTTTGCTGGATGGAGCTTCAGTTGGCGAGGATTCCTTTCTTGTGAATACTTCACTGGGGCTTAAGAGCGAGTTGAAATACGCAGCTCCCTTTGCGATGTCTGCCGGTGCTTCCGAGAGATTCCTTGAGGAAGGACATCCGGTCAATATCAGCGGGAAGATAAAGAAGGCTTTCAGACATCTGGGAGCAGATACCGATATGGTTGTTGTCGAGGGTACAGGGCATCCCGGCGTTGGTTCCGTATTCGGTCTGTGCAATGCAAGCGTGGCCAGTCTGCTTGACATACCGGTTCTGCTTGTTCTTGATGCCGGCATCGGAAGAACAATTGACAGATTCACTCTCTGCAACAGCCTTTTTCATGACAGGAATATCCCTCTTCTCGGAGTTGTTGTTAATCGCGTTCGTAAAAGTAAAATGGAAAAGGTGAAAAAGTTTCTGGATCCATGGTTTTTAGAAAGAGGAATACAGGTATTCGGATACATTCCGTACGTATCTTCCATCGCAAGACCGTCACTGAGCATGCTTGGCAGAGAACTGGATCTCGAAGCAGTCGTTTCCTGGAAACCCGATCCTCATATGCCTGTAGAGGGATTTCTCACAGCATTTGGCAGCATCAGAGAAATCCTCGACGATGTTATTGAAAGTCCTGACAGCGTTCTGCTTATCAGTGCAACCAGGCTTGAAGTTATTGATGCTCTGATAACAAGAAGACTGTCCTGTGTACTTGAGAAAGGACCCGGTGCGATAGTGATCTGCGGTTCCTTTGCCGGGCATGATTCATATCTGGTTGAAGCATGCAGAAAACTTGATATACCTATGTACAGAACAATAAAAAGTGCTGGAGATTCCGCTTCAATACTGAACAGGCGAGTGTTCAAAGTTGAACCGGGAGAATCGGTCAAAATTTCCGAGATTGTGGAAACTGTTCGAGAGAATGTTGATCTTGCAGGTATTCTGAAAGCTCTTCGCTCCCCGGTGATTGTTCCTGGAATACCGAAACAGACTGCTTTGTCCAGAGCGCGATCATGGTTTTCAAAAATTTTCCGGGGGTAATGATGATGGATGAATCCTGATATGCGTTCCAGACTTATTCTTGTGTTGTTGTTCATTCTGGGAGTAGCTGCTACATTTATTTTCGGTAAACCTCATGGGGATAATTCAGGTGATGAGTGGTTCTTTCATGAGAGTATTTCCGAATTGACTCATGTTATAGATTCCCTTAACGCGATACTTGCTGATACACTTTTTATTAGAATTGCGTTCGTGGAAGAGGACGGAACACTTGGCGGACTCCTTTTCTCAACCGGGATCGAAGGAAACAGATATTCAAATTGCTGCTCGATATTCATTGACAGCCTTGGATGGACATCCGTTCATGTGGGAGATACGCTGGAAGCCGTGTACTCTAGAGGTTTGCTGTGGGAAGTAAGAGCAAGACCAAGGAGAAACCGCGGCTATTACAGCATTATCTTCGAAGGTTCCACTGACCCATCTTTCTGGCAGTGGGTTCCCGAGGAGCGCTGGACACGTCTCCGATCGGTAACACTTGAAGTAAGAAACTCCGTTTGGGAGAGTATTGATGGGGGAGGGGTGCCCCGCGATCTTACTCCGTCAGGGCACATCATCACAGCGAGAGATTCAATAAGAGAAATTGCTTTTATCAAAGAATTCGAGAATGAGCTTGCGAACAGACTGTTTGTGTACGATATAGATTTTTATCATGATGTTCAGCCCGGTGATAAAGTGTGGGTTCTTCTCGAAGAAACACGATATCCGGGTTCATCAGAGACATCGTTTAACAGAATATTAGCTGCGAAGTACGATTTTGCCCTTGGCGGGATGACAGAAGCTTTACCGTTTTTTCACCAGCCTGATACACTGGCTCCAGGGGGCACTTCGGTTATTCTGGATCATTATCACCGTGACGGCGCCTCTCTCAGAACGATGTTCCTGAAAATGCCCGTACCATTCGGCAGGATCAGTTCTGAGTATTCAAGCGCTCGGATGCATCCAGTTCTGGGATACACAAGAGCACACAGGGGAATAGATTACGCTGCCCCGATGGGAACGGAGATATACGCCGTGGGAGATGGCGTGATCACTGTCCGTGGAGTTCTGGGAGGTTATGGTAACATGGTTCGTGTCCGACATGCCAATGGGTACGAAACAGGCTATGGACATATGAGCAGATTTGCGTCAGGCATGTCAATTGGATCCTATGTGAGGCAGGGTGACATAATCGGCTACATTGGCAGTACAGGACTTTCAACCGGTCCTCATGTACATTTTGAGATGAAGAAAAACGGAGAATTCGTGAACCCCGCTAAGGAAATTCTTCCACCCGCAGATCCTCTTGAGGGAGATGACCTTGACACTTTCATGAAGCAGCTCCCAATACTTGAACACGCATGGTCCCTGATGGCCGGCAACGGGATACCGCTGCCTCAGCAGGAAAGCACATCCGGCAGCAATCCATCACCTTAATGAAAGATACAGAGCAGAATCCGGAAGACTGGCTGATGGATGAGTTCTTCTGGGATTCTGTATTTGCCGACATGCTCACCTCGCTGGCTTCGAAGGATTTGACAAGAGTCGGGGGACTGGACTCGTCAGCACGGTCTTTCGCTGCGGCAGCTGCTCACCGGCTGGCTGGTCCGACTCTTCTGATAACTCCTTCAGTGGCTGATTCAATGAGTATGAGAGATGATCTGAAGTCAATACTGGGAAATGTTCTGTATTTCCCCGCGTATGAAACCCTTCCTTTTGAAGGAGAACCTGCGCATCCCGGCGTGATATCCGACCGGGTGGAGTGCATGAACGGATTACTCTCCGGGAATTTCTCGACAGTTGTTGTAGCTCCCGCATCAGCTCTGGTAAAACGAATTCCCCCTCCTGAGTACTTTTCCTGCTTCAGACTTTACATAGGTATGCGTCTATCCGTCGAAAATCTCGAGAACTGGCTTCTCTCAGCAGGCTATCTGAGAGAAGAAAGCGTATGGGAACAGGCAAGATGGGCCAGACGGGGCGGTATAATCGATGTCGGAACATATGGAATGGATAATCCGATAAGACTGGAATTCTTCGGAGACGAACTGGAATCCATCCGCACATTTGACCAGAGATCGCAGCGAAGCATAAGGAATCTCCAGGAATGCAGATTACTCCCGGCAAGGGAAGCATTCCTGTCACCGGAACACTGGAATCTCGCTATTGAGAAAGTTTCTGACGAACATCCACTGAGTGAGAAGCTATGGACTTCAAACGGATTTCCAGGGATTGAGCATTACCTCCCGGTATTTTTTGATCATTTATCCGGTATTCTGGATTACATACCGGATGGTGGAACACTGATTCTCTCAGATCCTGAATCCATCATTGTTCATATGCGGAATTCTCTTGCTTTTCACAGAGATAATTTCATATCAGCTAAGCTTCCTTTTGAGTTTGAGAAACAGTTTTTCAGATCTGATGAGATTCTGGAGAATCTTGAAACCTTCAGCAGAATTCTCAGGCTGGAACCGTTTCCCCGGTCTGATGTGGATATCTACTACAAAACTCTGCCGCAGGAAAACTTCATAGGCCACAGGAACGAAATGCTCCGTCAGTTTATGAAGTGGACTGCGGATGGATGCAGAATTGCGGTGCTTTGCGATTCTGAAGCGGAGAAGGAAACCTTTGCCGAATTGCTTCCTGAAAATATACCGGTTGATCTTAGTGTTCTATCGATATCTGAAGGTTTTCATATGCCCGAATCGGGATTGGTAATCCTTGCTGAAAGGCGATTGCTTTCGGGAAGGCGAAGGCCGGAAAGAATAAGAAAATTCAGGGGCGGAGAAGGTATTACAGATTCAGGGGATATTTCTCCGGGAGAACTGGTTGTACACAGACGCTACGGTATCGGCAGATTCACAGGGCTTGAACAGGTGAAGACATCGGGTGTAATTCTGGACTGTCTTGCAATCGAATACCGTGATGGAGATCGGCTTCTTGTTCCTATTAATGAAATAGGTTCAGTTCAGAAATACATGGCTCCTGACAGGATTAATCCCAGGCTTGACAAGATCGGAGGAGCATCATGGACAAGAAGAGTCTCCGGCGCAAGGAAAAAAGCCAGGGAGATCGCAGGAAGACTTGCAATGCTGTATGCCCGCAGAAAAGCGATAAAGAGGGATCCTTTAGGTCCGCCCGGACATCATGTCACAGCTCTGGAGAGAAGCTTTCCGTATGAGGAAACCCCTGACCAGAGGAAAACTATCGGCAAAATAATGGATGATTTCGAGAACGATTGCCCGATGGACAGGCTTGTATGCGGTGATGTCGGTTACGGGAAAACTGAAGTTGCAATAAGAGCTGTGTTTCGAGTCGTTGATTCCGGATTTCAGGCAGCCGTACTGGTCCCTACGACAGTGCTTGCCGAGCAGCACTACTTCACATTCAGAGATAGACTGGCTGAGTTTCCCGCGAGAGTAGAAATGCTCAGCAGATTTCGAACGAAGCAGGAGCAGAAACAGATTCTTGCTGATATCGCTGTGGGGGACATTGATATTATCATAGGAACGCATAGAATTCTTCAGAAAGACATACGCTTTCACAAACTTGGATTACTGGTAACTGATGAAGAGCATCGCTTTGGAGTCAAGCAGAAGGAATATTTCAGAGAGTTGAAGGCCGGAGTCGATACTCTCTCCATGACTGCGACACCAATCCCGAGAACGCTTCATATGGCTTTGTCCGGTTTCCGAAAAATATCAATTATTGCCACGCCTCCCAGAGACAGGTATCCGATTCACACGGAGCTTGTAGGATTTAACGCAAGAATAATAGCAAAAGCTGTACTTCGCGAACTTGAGAGAGACGGCCAGGTGTTCTTTGTCCATAACAGGATTCAATCAATTGAGAGAATCAGGGAAAAACTGGAATCCATTCTTCCGGAAGTTTCGATTATTATCGGGCATGGACAGATGAAACCGCGGGAACTTGAGGATGTTATGCATTCTTTCATGGAAGGCAGATACGACATCCTTCTCTGCACATCGATTATTGAATCAGGACTTGATCTTCCCCGCGTGAATACGATTTTCATTGATAACGCGCAGATGTTCGGCCTGGCCGAGCTGTACCAGCTGCGTGGAAGAGTTGGAAGGAGTCATCACCAGGCATACTGTTACCTGATTGTGCCGGAGAATCAAAAATTGAAACCAGAGGCCAGGAATCGCCTGGATGCTATTCGCCGTTATACAGAACTGGGATCCGGCTGGAATATCGCAATGCGGGATCTTGAAATTCGCGGAGCTGGTGAACTTCTTGGCGCATCTCAGCATGGTCAGATGATTTCGATTGGATACGCACTCTTCGAACGTTTGATAGAACAGGAGGTAAAACGGCTGAAAGGTCTGAATCTCGATTCAGATGTTACGGTAAGAGTGGAGATACCTGATGATTCGTTTATCCCCCCCGAATACATTCCAGACGTATCAGAAAGGGTGAAAATATACCGAAGTGTCTGGAGAGCGGATTCTGAAGATAAGATAGATGAGTGGATCGAATATCTCACAGACAGATTTGGAAAACCGGAGCAGCCTGTGCTTAATTGCGCTGAAAGGGCACGTCTTCATTACCTTGCCCGGGGATCAGGGATAGAAGAAGTCGTTATCAGCGGTTCGAAGGCTCTTCTTGTTTTTTCACCGGGAGCAGAGGTTTCAAGGTCTGCTCCAGATGGTTTCCGAACATCAGTTCGGGACCGCAAGGTTTCTTGCCTTGATGGTTTCCGATTATCAACGAAAGTGGAGAAGACAGGACGTATCATTGTATCCATCGATTTGAAGGGGGTTTCTCACGAGGGACAGATAAAAAAGACTGCTCACTTTTTAAGACTGTTTCAGAAAGAGAAGATTTCAGGCAGTATTGAATAATGAATCATATCCCTTATATTCGCTTGTTCAGTATACGGTTCGATAAGCAGGCCGGTCAATATATTGGATTGATGCTTCTGGAACTGAGGTACTGTTGAGGAATAGAGAATGGCAGTGCAATATTGAAAATATGGATAGTATGATTTTTGTTTATCCGTAATGGATGAATTTCTGAAGAACCTTGTTGATTATTGAAAAACAATGAATGGAGTAGAATATGCGTTTTGTCCTGATAATCACGATACTTCTTTTGCTTACAGCAGTATCTTCAGCTGATGTTCTTGCAACCGTGAACAGCACATCTCTATCGTGGGATGATATCGTGTATATGATCGGCGGCGAGCAGAATGCACAGTTCCTTGGAATAACATCCCTGGCTACGGCTGATGAAGTTCTGCAATCCTGGGTAAGAGAAGAAATAATGGTGCTGGCGGCTGAAAACAACGATTTGGAATCCATTCCGGAAGTTGCCTACGCCATAGAACAGGCCAGAAGGCAGATACTTCTTGAAGTATACATGAGTGATATTGTTTCCGATCTGCATCCATCACAGCTTGAAATAGAAAATTATGTTGATGAATGGCTTGATACTTACAAGAAAAGCATTCACGCCAGGCATATCATCGTACAGGATATCGATCTCGCGAATTCCCTTCTTGCCAGGCTCAGAGCAGGTTCTGATTTTGCCACACTCGCGAAGGAGTATTCCATTGGACCAAGCGGGGTTGACGGGGGAGATCTCGGCTGGATAACCAGAGCACAGTCAGGATATATGTCCTTCGACGAAGCCGCATTCAGACTTCCCGAGGGTGGGATCAGCGATATTGTGGAAACCGGAGTTGGCTATCACATTATTAAAACTGTGGAAATACAGCCTCTTTCACCGGAGCCCACCGTCAGTGAGATTACGGAGGTTGTCGCGATGGAGCTTACACAGAACATGCAGGAGGAAGCTGTTATGGAGCAGGTTGAGAGACTGGAAGTTCAGTATACAGTGGTAACTTATCCGGAAAGGCTGCTTCAGCATCTCGAATAGCAGAAAACATCTTATATGGTCTGTATGGGCACTGATCCCGATTGTGGTTGGAGCTACGATTACGCTGGTGCTTGTAACCGGAAGAAGAACCTCTTCATTTTCCATCATTGAGCCGTCAATAATATCTGCTCTGGAAGATAGAGAGGTAGTTGCAAGAGGGGATAGTTCTTTTCTTCTACTGGAGGATATTAACCTTGTAGGGATTGATAATTCTTCAGTAGAGGAATGGGTGGAAGACGAACTGCTGGCAGAACTTGCCGTGGAGTACGGGCTTGAGAACGTCAGACTGAGCAGGTTGATCCAGAACAGAGCAAGGCAGCTTTATCTGAGAGATGAACTGCTCTCTTTCGTCTATTCGCGGATTCCATTTCCAGACAGTACTGAAGTGTTCGAATATATGAGAACCGACAGCCTGCTGTTCATGGTCGAAAGACAGTACAACCAGATACTGGTTGCCGACAGGAACCTTGCTGACTCGATCTACACCAGACTCTCCCGGGGGGAGAATTTCCAGATAACCGCGGAAAGGCTTTCGATCGGGCAGAAAGCCGGCATCGGTGGAGATCTGGGATTTCTGACAGCCGGAGAGCTTTCAGCTTACGGTCTTCCTCAAGATCAGATGATAATGAATGGACTGAGCGGTATCCTTGAGTCTCAGTATGGATGGCATATCTTTCTTGTTGGGGATGCGAGACCACTTACGGATACATCGAGAGTCATCTGGAGTCTTGCGGATCATCTGTACGGTCAAAGGCTCAGGACAGCTCGTGACAGTCTCCTGATCGAAGCGATGGAGAACAGAGAAGTATATATTGATTCGACACTGATTCCCCGCAGAACCAGGGAAGTGACTGTTCCGGGAGATTCAATTGAAAGAGAGGCAGAATGACAGCACTGGTACTTGCGTTCCTTATTGCCGGAATGGTTCCGGTGGAGAAAGTAGTTGCCGTTGTAGGTGATGGACCAATACTGCATTCCGAGGTTGAGAAATTGCTGTCTGAGTCAGGTTCTTCGTTAACGGGCAATTTTCTTGTAGACTCTCAAATCCCCGAATACCTTGGTGCTCTTGAACAGCTGGTCGAAGAGCAGCTTCTGGTTCACGCTGCGATTGATGCCGGTTATTATCCGACAGATGCTGAGATTCAGGTTCTTGTAGATGAAGAAATGGCAAATCTGCCTGATCAGTTTCCGACCGGATCTGATACCGACAGGGAATATCGGGATTATCTTTCTGTAATACTTGGTGACCACATGGCTGCCCAGACATTGTTAGGCTCAAGGGTTCAGGCAGCGCTTAGGGATATACCGATCAATCCTGAAATATTTCTGATTTCCAATGTTGAACTGGTAGAGAACATAGTAATGCCGAAACATGTCGGCTGGATATATATTCCGGTGCTTCCTTCAGGAGCTGATCTTGATCAGGCAGTTGATGAAATCATGCAACTGAGAGATCGGGTAATCAATGGCGAGTCTTTTGAAGAACTTGCGATACAATGGTCAGATGACGGCTCTGCTGTTAACGGAGGAGCGCTCGGTGTGTTCGGTCCGGGGGAGATGACCCCGGCTTTCGAAGATGCTGCGTTTTCACTTGAGTCCGGTGAGATCAGTCTCCCCGTTATTACTCCTTTCGGTGTTCATATCATCCGCATTGACAGTATTCATGAAGACGGCACGATTGAAGCAAGCCATATTCTGAGAGTAGTTGACGTCGATCAGACGGATATTGATACTGCTATGGTTGTAGCCAATGCTCTGCATGACAGTATTCTCTCATCCAGCGGTGTAACATTCGAACAGGCAGCAAGGTTGTACAGCCTTGACAGAACCAGCTCTGAGGCTGGCGGAGATCTTGGAACAGTACCTCTGAAGCTCTGGCTTCCCGTACTGGCGGAAGCTGCTCTTCTGCTTGAGAAGGGTTCGGTATCCGAACCGGTATTCCTGTCTGAAGCGGGAGCTGTAGTGCTGCTGAAGATCTACGATGACAGCGGAGAAATTGACTGGAGCTCATATACCGATGCGGAACTGTCAGGAATTGTACAGCAGGTGATCTATCATGATACATACACGACTATTATTGATTCTCTTAGAAACGAGATTCCGGTTATCTACTATCTGAATACGGATGATGACAGTGCGAACTGATGTTTATCTCAAGCTCACAGGGATCTTCAAAACGCGAACAGTTGCCGGTAAAGCCTGCAAGGCCGGTTGCGTATTGATGGGTTGCAGTAAGGTAAAATCGTCACATGAGATAAGCAGGGGAGATATACTTGAAGTTGTAAAACCGGATGGTTCCACTCTTTCAATTGAAATTCTGGATATTCCATCAGGTAAACAGGTTTCCAGGAAGGAAAGATCCCGCTATTTCAGAACAGTCGGACCGGAGTACTGATGCTGATTTCCTTTCAGAATGTAAGCAGATTCTATGATAAATGGCCGGCCCTCGAAAATATCGAACTGACAGTAGAATCCGGTGAATTCCTGGTTCTATCCGGACCAAGCGGTGCTGGAAAAACCACACTGTTTCGGCTTATCTGGATGGGTGATTTTCCTACTTCAGGTGTGGTTGAAGTCAGCGGGTACAGATCTGACAGAATTCGAAAAGGGGATCTTTCTAATCTCAGACGCAAGCTGGGTATTGTATTTCAGGATTTCCGACTTCTTTCAGAGAGAACGGTATTCGACAACGTAGCATTGCCTCTCCAGGTTGCCGGATCTTCACCCAGGGCTGTCAGAAAGCGGGTTTTTTCGCTTCTTGCGGAAATTGAGCTTAGTCATCGACGTTCATCCTATCCACATGAATTGTCCGGTGGGGAGCAGCAGAGGGTTGCTATAGCGAGAGCCATGGTTGCTCATCCGGTAATTCTTCTGGCTGATGAACCTACCGGCAATCTGGATCCTGACGTTTCAAAACAAGTAATTGAACTGCTGCTGGAGATTAACAGAACCGGAACCACGGTTATTCTGGCGACACATGACCCGAGACAGATTCCAGCCGGCACGGCGAGGTATCTATATCTGGACAAAGGGCATCTTGCGAATCCGGTGTCCTGGGACGGGTACAACCAGCTATGATACATCTTCTAAAGACCTCATTTCATGAAGGTCTGCTCAATATCAGGGAGAAACTGGGTTCATTTCTTGTAACGCTCCTTATGGTCAGTCTGTCATTCATGGTTTTTGATATTTTCCTCGTGGTTTCATGGAATGTTGGAACCGTTTTGAGTAACGAGCAGGAAAATGTCGGAATAGAGCTTTTTCTGAATGAAGATGTCACCGAAGTAGAAGCGGTGAATCTGGCGGATCTTATATCCGTGATGGAAGGCGTGAGATCGGTTTATTACGTGTCCTCTCTTGAGGCTGAGGCTGTATTCAGGGCGGATCTTCCTGAACAGGCGGATCTCCTGATACTTCTCGGACCTCAATTTCACCTGCCATCGTCAATTCAGATTTCATTGCGTCCTGATTATAGAGCTTCTGAAAAAGTGAGTGGACTTGCCCGTACTGTTTCGGGGATGGATGGAGTGAAGGATGTAGTTTATGGTCAGGAATATCTTCCCGGATTGACCAGGACTGTGGATATGATGGGGAAACTGGTAATACTTGCAGGGCTGGTCCTTGCAATAAGCCTGTCGCTGGTAGTAGCTAATACCGTCAGGCTTGCAGTAGTAAAAAGGGCGCCTACAGTTGAAATAATGAGTATAGTAGGGGCACCGGGGTGGTTTGTAAGGATGCCTTTCCTGGGAGAGGGACTCATAACCGGTATTGCCGGTTCAGCAGGAAGTCTCCTTCTTACAGGGGTCATTTCCAGTATCTTATCATCCAGTATACCACATGATTTTTTGCCTGGGAAATGGATTTTACTTGTTCTTCTCCTCGGTGCAGCCTCTGGCGCAGCGGGAAGCTGGATGGGTATGAGATCCGGTATTCCGAAACCACGTTCCTGACAAGGGGATAAAATGAAAAAAATGTTGATAGTTCTTGTAGTTCTTTCAGGTCTTGCTTTTGCTCAAAGCGAGTCAAGGCTGGATCCGGCACCGGCAGGACAGGGAATCCAGGAAGTTACAACCACCGAAACGGTAACCACATCAGAAGATGTTTCTACACCTGCAACATGCCTTGGTGGTGGAGGCATCATGAGTTTCCTGCCCATGATAGCGATTATCGGGATATTCTACTTTCTCATGATTCGTCCACAGCAGAAACAGTCAAAAATGCTTCGCCAGATGCGTGAAGCTTTCTCAATGAATGACAGAGTCGTTACCTCCGGCGGGATTCACGGGATTATTACAAATATCAAGGGAGATATTGTCACGGTGAAAATTGCCGACGGTGTCAAAATTGATGTTGACAGGAACTCTCTCCAGCTCCAGGGAGCTGAAGGCGGATCCAGCGCAGTTACTAAATAGGCTCAGATCTATCTGAAATTCGGTGACATGCGTATTTTGCATGTCACTGATATTCATAAACTGGATTGAAACACCAGTACGAAGAAAGCGATTTTGAATTATGCTATTCAGATCATTGGAATATTACGGCTCTGAGATTCTCCGAAAGCAGTCCAGAGAGCTGGACTGTTCCACTGAGCAGGATTTCATAGAAACTCTGATAAATGATATGATAAGAATACTTTATACTGAAAACGGTCTTGGCCTGGCAGCACCCCAGTCCGGAGAGAACGTCAGATTGTTCATACTCAACCCGGAAGAACTTGATCTGAGCGGACATAGTGTCTTTATCAACCCGCAGATTGAGGTATCAGGTACTTTTTTGAAGGATGAGGAAGGCTGCCTGAGTATCCCGGGGATATTTGAACTGGTGAAACGTCCTTCTCATGTGAACCTCACCGCTCTGGATCAGGCGGGCAGATCATTCTCACTTGAACTTGATGATTACGCAGCGCGTGCTGCCCAGCACGAATACGACCATCTCGAGGGTATACTCTTTATTGACAGACTCAGCCCCATCAGAAAACGGCTTATCAGGAAGCGTCTTTCTGAGATAAAAGAGGAATACGGGAGTGGAAAAAGGATTCTCTGATGAGAATCGTATTTCTAGGAACCTCACCGTTTGCACTGCCCCCTCTCAAATCGCTTATGGAATCCGTTCATGATTTGGTTCTTGTTGTAACAAGACCGCCAAGAGGAGCTGGTAGAGGGAGGAAGCCCAGGAATCCTCCAGTAGCGGATTATGCTGTGACACATGAACTTGAGCTGCTGCAGCCTGATAAATTGACAGATGATGTTATCAGTTATCTGCATACACTGGAACCTGACATAATGGTTTCGGCCGCATATGGCGCCTGGCTTCCGAAAAAACTCCTTGAATCAGCACCGCTGGGAGTGGTCAACATTCATCCCTCACTCCTGCCGGCCTACAGAGGAGCTGCTCCTGTCGCAAGAGCTATAATTGATGGGGCGGATGAAACCGGAGTCTCATTCATGCTGACCGACAGCGGATGGGATACAGGACCATTGCTTGAGAGTTTCAGAGAGAGAATTATGCCGGATGACATTACAGGCCTGCTGGAGGAAAGGCTTTCTCAGATTGCTGCCGTGCATATACAGACTGTTCTTGAGCGATATGCTGCAGGTTTGATTATTCCCGAACCTCAAAAAGGCAAAACCGTTTACGCAGAAAAAATAACATCAGAGGAAACATGGCTGGACTGGAATATGTCTGCTGTATTCCTTGAGCGGCAGGTAAGGGCTTTTCAACCGTTTCCGGGGGCCAGAACCGAATACTGCGGAAATATGCTCAAGATAATCAAAGTATCACCGATTCTGAAAGAAGCACCGCCGGGAGAAATCACGATCGAGGATAATACTCTGTTTATCGGCTGTGGTGAGGGAAGCCTCAAAATACTGACGTTGCAGCCGGCATCGAAACGAATCATGGACGCGGCAGATTTCCTGAGAGGAACCTCAATGAGAACAGGTGATAGACTTGGAAGTAAAAAGTAAGATAAACATTCTGTTTCAGGGTGGTCTGCTTCTTTTCTCAATTGCTCCGTCTGCAATTGTATTTCTGATTTCGCTTGTCGCCGGCACGGGTCTTCTCTGGTCTCTGATCTTCGCACTTATTATCCTGCTCGCTCTTCAGGTCACCGGTCTTCTTTATGGAAGAGGAATGATCAGAAATCCCTTCATACTGAGGATTTCATTCTGGACACTGAAAATGATGCAGCCTGTTCTTGCTATGGCCGCTCATACGCCTGAGAAGATGGTTATTGCGATGAACAACCGTAAAGCCATCTCTGAATGCTCAAGGAAATACACGGGAGAAGAAACCCTTATTCTCGTTCCTCACTGCCTGCAGAATCATGAGTGTTCTCACAGGCTGACATTCAATCCTGAATCCTGCGAGAGATGCGGCAGGTGTCCAATTGGAGATCTGCTTGAAATCAGGAGCAGATTCAATACCCGTTTTGCCATCGCTTCAGGAGGTACATCCGCAAGAAGGATTGTAGAGCGGATAGAGCCATCACTTATTATTGCTGTTGCCTGTCCTGTGGATCTTTCTCTTGGAATCCTTGATGTCCACCCGGTTACGACAATAGGGGTTCTCAATGAATGGCGTCACGGACCATGCTACGATACATGGGTCAACCCTGCTGAACTGGAAGCTGCTCTTGAGATGTTCCTTCAGGAAGAAGCTATTCTGCCGTAAGCAAATCTTCAAGTTCTGTCAGGATGCTGTCCATCTTCTGCAGTGCGGAATTCACCGGTACTGGTGTGGAGAGATCAACACCGGTGCCTTTGAGGAGATCAAGAGGTGCTTTGGACGAGCCGCCTTTAAGGAAGTCGATGAAGTTCTCAACTGCTCCTTTCTCACCTGATATTATCCTCGATGAAATGTCTACAGCGGAAGACAGACCTGTTGCGTACTTGTATACGTAGAAATTGTAATAGAAGTGTGGAATTCTGGACCATTCATATTCAATCATAGAATCGGTATCATCGTAAGTGAAGCTGTTTCCTTGGTAGAGTTTTACGAGCTTGAGATATACTTCGTTCAATAAATCCGGCGTAAGGGATCCTCCGGCTTCAACGTGTTCATGTATGTATTTCTCAAATTCAGCGAACATGGTCTGTCTAACCAGAGTTGATTTGAATTTACTCAGAAGATGATCAAGAAGATATGCCCTTTCATCTCTGTCTTTTGTTCTTTTCAACAGGAGATCGGCGAGAAGCATCTCGTTTGTGATGGAAGCAACCTCAGCCAGAATTATTTTATATGAAGACATGTGATATGGCTGAGTGTTCTTTGAAAGAAGGCTGTGCATGGAATGTCCTGCTTCATGAGCAAGCGTGAAGACACTCCGAAGGGTTCCATTAAAATTATGCAGGATGTATGGATAGGAATCATAACAGCCGCCCGAATACGCGCCGGATCTTTTACCTGTGTTCTCGTATTTGTCAGCCCATCTGTCCTCGAAACCCTTTTTCAGAGTGTTTACATAATAACAGCCAAGTGGAGCAACAGCTTCAAGGGTTAGGTCTACGGCTTCATCCCAGGTGTATTCCTCTTTGGATTCGGATACGATCGGAATCTGCATATCGTACAGATGCATCGAATCGAATCCAAGCACTTTCTTGCGCAGATCAAGATAGCGGTAGAGAGTTGGCAGATTATTATGAACGGATTCGATCAGCGAATCGTATACTTCTGTACTGACCCTGTCATTGAAGAGGGAGGAAACCAGAGCTGAACTGTGCTTCTGCACTCTGGCGTAAAAGATATTTGTGCGAACCTGACCTTCGAGAAGAGCAGCCTGCGTTGCTATGTTTCCGGAGATTTCGCTGTAAAATCCCTCAAAAGTATCCTTTCTTACTCTTCTGTCTTTATTCTGAAGGAATGCAGCGAAGTTGCCGTTTGTCAGTTTGACAGGATGTCCTTTTTCATCAACAATTTCAGGGAGTCTTGCCGGCATATCGACATTGTTCAGTTTACCGAATACAGTGATGAATCCTTTTGTTATTTCTCCTGACATCGCGATGATTTTCTCTTCCTTATCCGAAAGAGTGTGAGGGCGATATCTGAGAATGTTCTCCAGCCAGATTCTGTATGGTGCCAGTTCGGGAGTTACAAGCCAGGATTCAATAGTATCCTGAGATATGGAAAGCAATTCGGGAGTGAAGAATGAGTGAGCGGTTCTGACCAAAACTGCTCTGCTTGAGATTTTAGCTGAAAGAGCGCTGTTGTGAGAGTTGCCAAGATCCTCGTCCCTCTTCATCTCGGTGTACGTTGAAAGCTTGGTAATCAGCCTGTTATGCGAGAATATCTCCTCAATTGCCGATTTAAGAATCTCCGGGGATTCGCTCAGCCTTCCCATCCACTGCTTGAAGCTGTCAGCAAATGCATCTGTTATACTGAAATCCTTTTCCCATTCTTCATCTGATGCATAAATAGCTTCTACATCCCATCGATCTTCCAGCGGAACTTCGATTCTATTTCTGAGCTCTTTTGACATTTTCCATCATTCCTTCCAGAATTCGTTTTCTATTATATGGATCCTGCGCCATTCCAACCGCATACTGATTCTCCCTGAAAATGACACGTTTGGAGAAGTTGCTTTAATAAAAACACTAATATACTTGAAGGCTCCGTCTTATCAAGATTTCCAGCTGTGTATTGTTGTTTGAACATCATGGAGGCATATATTATCTGCAAACGGAGGTGCTGATGAAAACAATATCTTTTCCTGTTATCGTTCTGGCGCTGATTTCCACCGCCTGTGCTGACGATTCATGTGAGTCGGATGGCAACGCTCCTGAAAATGAGCGAATAATAAGTACGATTGTGTCTCCAGGGGATGAAATCAGCGGTCTGGCATGGGGCGCCGGTTTGCTATGGGCAGTTGATGTTTCATCCGGCATGGTTTTCAGTATCAATACATCAACAGGTGATACAGTTGACTCTTTTCCATTAAGTCATTCCAGGAATCTTGGAATCACAGGTCTTGCTTTCAGTGAGGAACATAATGTTCTGCTCGTGGGATTCTGGGATTACGGTACAAACGGGTACGTTTATCAGTACACTCAGGATTGCCTTAATAAAGGATCGACAAGAATGTGTGGCGGTTGAGGGAACCCTGTCAGTAATAACGAGGAGGGTATCATCTGCTGTGTTGATCTTTCAATATAATCGATGAGACTGCTTTCTCTGACATAGCTTAGCATTTATAATTCCTGAATCAGTGAATTTCATTTTAATAGTATTTAGCGGGGTGAAAAAAATGCGCGATTGCATATACGGTCTTGATGTGAAAGTTCCGCTTCTGGATGGAAGCATGGTTCGTTACGTGAATCTTGATAATGCTGCAAGCACACCACCGCTTGTAAAGGTTGTGGAAGCTATCACGAAACTGGCGCCTTTCTACTCCAGTGTTCATAGGGGAACCGGATTCAAATCAAGGCTTTGTACTGACGCATACGATCGTGCCCACGAAATAATCGCGGAATTCGTTGGAGCGGATACTGAATTGAATACAGTCATTTTTGTGAAGAATGCCACAGAAGCCATCAACAAGCTCTCACACAGGATAAACATACCGGAGGATTCAATAGTCATATCCACATGCATGGAACATCACTCGAATGATCTTCCATGGCGTGATCACTTCAGGACACTGCATATCAGAGTAACTGATGACGGACGCCTTGATGAAGAACATTTCGATACGCTTCTAAGAGAGAACGCCGGTAAAATAGCCCTTGTGACAGTAACAGGCGCGTCAAATGTGACAGGTTACATACAACCAATATACCGATATGCCATGAAAGCGCATGAAGCTGGAGCTAGAATACTGGTAGATGGTGCTCAGCTTGCTCCTCACAGGCGGATAGATATGAAATCCGATGACGATCAGGAACATCTGGATTTCCTTGTAATTTCAGGTCACAAGATGTATGCCCCATATGGAACCGGGGCTTTAATCGGCCCGAAACAGGAGTTTCTCAGAAGCGGTCCTGCCAACTGTGGCGGCGAAACAGGGGATATTGTGACAGGTGATTTTGTCAAAGGGGGGGGAGGGCCGGACAGAGATGAGGCAGGCAGCCCGAACATAATGGGAGCGAT
>DAOWNO010000074.1 GCA_030642525.1 Candidatus Aegiribacteria sp. | reverse complement strand
TTTTTCAGCACTTCAGTTGGAGTTGATTTTCCGATTTGGCCAAGTTTTTGCGTTCTGTGAAATCCGTTTCCGTACCAGATGTCGAGCCCCGGACCAACAGCCAGGAAATACCATGTCGGAAGGCTATCGATAATCAGCTGATACGACTCATATTTGCTTTCATTTTCCAGCAATTCCTTGTAGGCTTTTTCCTCAGTTGACTCGTTTACGTTGTTCCAATATTCCCCATCATGGGTTTTATTATCGCAGAACTCTTGAAAGAACTCCTTATACGGAATCACATCCGCCAGTTCAGGACGATACTGTTCAAATCTGCGAAGTCTCTTATTAGGTGCATACGCAGGGATCACAGCTCGTTTGTGATTATATTCATTCTTCTCAACCACATACATCGTCTCCTGGAATTGTTGCAGCATAGGTTTCGAGACCATCAGATTCAATCCGATTTCAAAACTGCTGCGTTTTGCTCGCTTCACCGCCTCATTGAGGCTTTGAAATGCACCCCTCCGTGATACGGCTTTATCGTGAATCGCCTCCGGGCCGTGAAGCGTAAACTCCAACTGCTTTACTCCCGCCTCATGATACGCCGCGAGGACTTGCTCCCAATCGTTCCTTGTGGAAATCGGTATTCCAGTTGTTGGTATGCACGCCGGCATGGAAAATCCGCTAATAGTTCGCGCCAGGCTCACAATCTTCTCAATTTCCGGATGTAACATTGGTTCGAGGTCGAGATATGGATATACTTTTACGTTTTGTTTATTCGCAATACGACAGAATTCTTCAACAAAAGCAAGTACATTCTCGTAATCGCTCATCGTCATTAGCGAGGCAGGCCCACCTGACACGTAGCAATGCCAACAATCAGTCGCGCATCCTGAGACAACGATATCAAAGGTGATTTTACTAGTACTGGTTCGTATATTTTTTCTCATATCTAATGGTATTTAACAAGTTATTGTTCAGATACTCTGTTCATCTAATTTATGCTTCGGGAGATTTTATCAATTGAGCTTCCAGAAGATCTCTGCCAGGTGACTGTTGTTACACCTTCAATTTCAGATAAAGATTTCAGCAGCTCGTTTTTGTTTTCTATCTTTCTGATACGAAGATGATACAACAGATTTACGAAGCTGCCGTTATTGTTGATCTCAACGTCAACATCATGAATTCCGATATTTGAACGCTTAAAGACAGCTGTACACCTGTCAAGCAGTCGCAGAGGATCCCTGCTCCCGCCACGGATTATTACATCCCGATATTTCAGTGCAGATACACGATTCTCAAGCAATGGAAGCAGAATAAGAACAAGAAGTGCAATACCGGTTGCGGAGGCCGCAAAAACGTATTGACCTATTCCGATGACAATGCCAATCGCAGCAACAAACCATATGCAGGCAGCGGTGGTCAAGCCTCTGATAAGATCACTGGTTCTGATTATTGCTCCAGCCCCAAGAAACCCGATTCCGGTAACAATACCGGCAACAATCCTGCTGATTTCTTCACCAGAAGAACCGTTCCCGTTACTGAATACTGCTGCAATACTCAACCCGCTTATCGTTAGAACAGCAGCTCCGATACAGACCAGAATGTGCGTCCTTAACCCTGCGGGTCTTCCATGATATTCTCTTTCGAGTCCTATCAGAGAACCGAGAAATGTAGCCAGAATCAGTTTAACAATCCAGCTTTCAAAATTCATTCAAACCTCCCGAGAGCATTCGATATATCAATTAAAGATGAATCAGGCACTTTAAGGAGTTCGATGATATCCAGCAGTTCAACGGGTGAATATGGTTTTCGAAGAATTCCTGCTCCTTTGATCCCGTCCATCTGTGTCGTTTTCTCTGCATCGGATGAACCTGAAGTAAAGATAATCTTCAGATCAGGCCATTGTATTCTCAGAGTTGAGATAGTCTCCTCAAGGGATTCCTCCAGTACCGAGGCATCCAGCACCAGACAATCAGGGGATGATCTGAAGTATTCTTCGGACAGGTGATCGAGGTCAGCAGCATTCGCAACGTCCATACCTATTGACACCAGCACATCGGAAACGCTGTTCCTCACCTCTCTTGAAGCATCGCAGATTGCTATGGATATATTCCCTATTTTTGCAGATTTTCTGGATTCCACCGGGGAAACATCGAACAGAGAATTCTCACTTATGCTGAAAAGAATATTAAGAGTAGTACCGGTAGAACCTTCAGTGAAAACCGGATATATATCAAGCCTGGCAAGAATCGCTGCCAATGAGGATATATGTGAACCAAAGTCTCTCTGAATACCTGATGAATCTGTCTCAGGATCCAGCAAGGCTTCCTTTAGAAATACAGGAATTCTTGTTCCGTCACAGTAACTGATCGAAACTGATCTGGAAACAGATACATCGCATTTTGCTGAAAACACCGGATCAGCAGCCGGAAATGGAACGCTTCTGGCACCGATTTTTATCCTTACAGGTCCGGAAACCGATTCAAGTGAATGAAACACCATCTTCTTTATTATCTGTGAGAAATCACTTGAAGAACACTCTGCTTCCGGTAGAAATTCAGAGGATTCAACTTCGATTGACGCTCTTTCCGGAAGTACATCATTGAGTGCTGAAGCAATTCTCTCGAGTTCAGCGCTGATTTCAATAACACCGTTCTGTTCCTTTTCAGAACGTAATACGTTCTGTTTGATTTCAGTAAGGGTTTGCACAATTTTACCGAAATGATTTGCAACGGCAGCATCATTCCCGGACAGTTTCCTTCCAATTTCAGCGAGGTCAATAGCTTTCTGAATACCAGGATAGGTTATCATTCGCGGTGTTTTTAAATTTTCCTGAGATTGTGTTTGTTCAGACTCTTCTGTCTTCGAAAACGATGTCATGCTGTCAGTCGTTTCCAAACCAGGTTCGGAAACTCCTTTCCCAATCACCGCATAACCGGCATCAATAAATGACTCAATTCTGAAAACGGTCCTTTTAATAACACCTGTACTATCAGTTGAATTCAGAATGGATTCCTTGCCTTCCTCTTTTTCAGGATATTCAATTGAATTTGCCTCCTCAGGATCGAAACATGGTAAAGAGTGTAATTGCATTCCGACAGCATCATCCAGCGGGATGTCAATCAATGATTCCGCTGCTGAATTCATGTGTACTATTTCATGGTTGCTGTCAAGCTTGAACAGTGCCGGAGAATCAGATCCATTCATCAGTGAAGAGGGGTAGACATCAAGAAGTGTCATTTCTCCTGAAGGTTTGACTGTTTTCTCATTTTCCCGCTCTTCTTCGAAATATCCCCTCATTTCGATCTTCCTGCGAAGATCGACAAGTCCAAAAATAAGTCCTGGAATAATTAGAAGTATCAATACAGCCACAGCAAGTATATAGAAATCGTACCTGTATTCGTTCAACCAGTCCGTTCCTTCAATATCGGTAAACAGAATCCGCACTAAGGCGGGTCTTTCTTCAGAAACCTGCAGCGGATAGAACACGGTAAGACTTTCATCCTGTCCGGATCCGATACGTCTCATTTGCGGGATATTACTATTGAACGATGAGACTGCGAGTGTATCACTGAAGGGAATTTTTTCAAATTCATTCCCTGCTAAGGGCTGGGCGATTATACAATCCTTGATATTAAATATATCAAGAAAATTGGGTCTCAATTGATAATATTCGATTCCACTATCCTGAAAACGATTAAACATAGCATCAGAATAATCCATATTATTAGACAATTTTACAATATTTTCAGTAACCTGTGATATTTTTTGATTTTCAATACCGACAATCCTGTCTGATATGCTGTCAGTAATATGAAGGTAAACAACAAGGACTGCTATAACCGCAATTATTCCTAATATGTAGGGAAATAATTCGCGAATTATAATTCTGTTAGAGACTCCTGCAAAGAAAATCATACCAATCCTTAATCAAATACAATTAGCTGACCCGACAATTAGTTTTAGCTATTAACATGAGTTTGTCAAGTGCGTTGTTCGAAAACAACCTTTCAATGTCACAACCATCCCGGATAATTATATGATTTTTACTTTATTGGAGAACTCCGGAACAAATGAGAAAATACCTATATGTCTTTATACTGTTTACTTCAAAATATTTCATTAAGCAGGTTGACATACTTGAAAACACAAAGTAAATTAACATAGGGGTCAATGTTAATCTGATAATCCTGTCAGTTTCCAATACAGAATATTGTTGACGCTGGTAAGATTATACAGATTGAAGGCAAATGCAATATAATGCATATTGCCAATTTAATCACAGAGGAAGGGGTAATAATGACAGATTACATCGAGCAGACCAGGAAGCTTCTCCGGACAGCAGGTAGAAGCCCCAAGACTGCTAACAGCTACCTTTCACATATTCGCCGACTTGAAAACACTTATGGCGATGATTGTGGCAACCTTGAGGAATCTGCCCTCAGGGAATATCTTGAAGGCCTTGTTGATGAAGGAAAATCACTTTCCTACATCAATCAGGCTCAAAGCGCGATAAGATTCATGTACAAACATGTTCTTCGCAAAGATAATCCCCTCCCGGGTCCTGGTCTTATCTCCAAGAAAATTCCTCTTCACGGAATCTTCAACAGAGACGAGATCAAGAATATTTTTGCCAATGTTCATGAACTGAAGTACAGGCTCGCATTGATGCTTATCTACTCCTCAGGCCTCAGAGTCGGTGAGGCAACACACCTTCTGAGAAACGCAGTAGACTTTGAGAAGATGGTCATCCATGTGAACGACATGGATGGAGAACATTTAAGAGACACTATCCTTGCAAGTTCAATCGCTGATATCCTTGAATACTTCATCGAAACAAGAACGGATGATTCTCCATGGATGTTCCCCGGCAGAGGAAAAACAAGTTGTATTTCCCCCAGAACCATTCAAAGATCGTTTGCTGAAGCCATGCTTGCAGCGGGTATTGATAAGCGGGCAACGCTGGGGTGGCTCAGACACAGCTTCGCGGTTCATATGCTTGAGGATGGAACGGACAGGAAACTCGTCCGCAACCTTCTTGGAATATCAACTCCATCCATGATTACACCCTACATGAAACTTGCCGAGAAGAGAAGCGCCCTCAGGGTAATCAGCCCTGCGGACAGATTTCTGACCAGAAAAAAGAACTAGTTTTTATCCTGCGGGTCGGGATACTCTCCCGACCCGCTCTCTATTTTGTCCGCATTGGATTTGCCAGACCTGAGCAAGAGCTTCTTTCCAGTAATCAGGGTAAATACGATTCCCAAAAGTCCTGCTGCGCCTATACCCACAGGACAACCGGGCTGACCACAGAACGGACATGCAGTATTCGATGACAACAGGCCTGTGAAGGCAGCCCACCTGATAAGGAAGGACACAATACGACGTAATAAGGAAGTTAAGTTGGATTTTTTCATCCTATATTCTTCCCTGGATTGAACAACTTCCCGTTCATGGATACATGTACGGACAATCAGGCTCAGGAAGACACTCTATAACAGTACAATCGATACACGGATAGATATTCTCATCAACCATTATCGTATCAGCAATTCCGAGGACTCTGACCCATTGATCATCAACTATCGAAACAGAACTGTCCGTCTGCAGATAGATACCACACGGCACAGCATCATTTACACAACATACGATCAGGAAGCGAAAGAGTATATTGCTGCCGATACAGCTGTCAGAATTCATGATCGCACCTTCTATTTCCACGCTTCTTCCAATACTGTTCCCGTAATCAGAGAGAAGTAAATAGAGATCGGTACGAAGTGTATCGGCATGAAATTCCGGAGATGAAGCTGAAATATCCCCACCGTACAGGGATTCAACCACCGATACACTCCTTCTGGAAAAGGCATATGCCCCAAGTCGATCCCCTGTGCCAAATACAAAGTATAGAAGGGGTAAAAGCAGTATACCTATATCTACAAGATCTGCAGAACTCTCGTCTTCCTTTTGAGAAAGTTCACTGGATGCTCCCAGAACAAGCAGAATAATAAGACATATCAATCCTCCACCAGCCAGGAGAGGCCAGAGATATGTTGATATGTACATCATGTATCTTCCTTCTGTAAGAAGCCAGATAAATCCACCAAGCCAGGCTGCATAGACAACTATCCTGAGCATGATCGGAACTGATCGAGGCCTCCTCATCAAACACTCCATCCTGCAAGATAAATGAGATATGAGATACAGAAGACGGTAATGATCACAGTTGATGCAAGAGCTATAATTGCCCTGGTTCGAAACACCATTCTGTACATCAGAAGGAGCTTGAGATCAAACATGGGACCGATCAGCATGAAGGACATCTGTGATGCAAAAGGTAATGCCACTTTACCGAATGAGGCAGACACAAAGGCGTCACCGTCGGAACAGATGCTCAGTACTACTGCAAGCCCCATCATAGCCAGAATGGATACTACAGGATTTGTCGTGATGCTGGAAATGGCGTTTCTGCTTATAAGGGCTTGCAGAAGTCCAGCCAGAAATGCTCCCATCACCAGGTATTTCCCCGCCTGACAGAAGTCCGTCGCGGCATTTCTTATTACATTGGACCAGCGTTTTACCGATTTGCTGCTCTCGCAATGACAGGAATCAGCTGTAAACTCAGATGATATTACGAATTTCCCGTCGAGGACCTTCCCCGCCAGCAGTGCTACCAATACGGCCACAACATATCCTGCAATAAGACGAATAATCATTACATGCCAGTGAAACCGGTATGCAACCAGGGTGGACAGAGCAACTACAGGATTCACCAGTGGGCCGGCCAGCATGTATGCTATGGCCGCGCTTTGAGGAACTCCTTTCCTCAGAAGTCTCCTAACCACAATAACAATAGCGCATTCACATACCGGCACAATCAAACCTATCAGGGCTGCGATCAGGATTGACTTTGTCCGACCTTTTTGCATCGCCTTCACCGCACTGCCGGGCAGATACTCCTCAATCACGCCACCTGCTATTGATCCGAGAAGCATGAAAGGAAAGGCTTCCAGTATGATTCCGGTGAAACTGAGGTATGCAGTCCGGATGGAATCAAGATCACGTGCCAGCAGCAGAAGGAGTACAGCACCCGCAAGGAAGATTGATTCCAGTTTACCCGCTCGATGCGGCTTATGCTTAATGATGGAGGATTCTGTTATAACTACCTCTCCTTTTGTCGTGAGAGGAAAACGATCACAAATGATATTGCAAGAAGCACAATCGAGTCACGCAGCATTTTCCCCCAGATGAATCTGGCCGCCCACGGCTGGTTGAAGAACCATGCTGTGGACATATTCCGCTGCCCGGGAGCATGCATAGGTGAAGATGAATTACTCATGGAAGCAAGCCCTGCTGATTTATGAAACACTATTCCGGTATCTGCGTCCGATGGTAATCGATTAGAAACAATGCTGTCACTGGCGAAAATGTATGAATCATCAGCAACTTCGGATATATCATAATCTTGGCAGGACAACCCAATAAACACGGCAATCATCAGAATTGCCAGTCTGACTTTCTGCAAATGATTTCCTCCTGATTAATACAGGATTGAATATCTGGACTTCTCCAGTATGCACCTGTTCTGTTAAATGATTTACAACAGATCGGAGAGAGGCGGTGCTCTTGCATGAAGGAGAACTGATTCCGTCCCGGGTGGTCTGGAGACGTTTTCCGAAGGAATACTACTGAAATCCATGAATGGAAGCTGCATGACACTATCATCAGCATCTACCGTCTGGGCGAATTTTATTCCGCTGCAGAAAGCACAATGCTCGCAATGGTGCCTCCGGCATACGGGAAAGCTGTAAAGTGAGTGCTGAGAGAAGGAACCGGAACATGAAAGCTTTCGCTCAAAATGAAAAGCTTCAGGAGGACATTCCATCGTCAGGATTTGCCGTAAATGCATATGCTGCAGGTATGGCATCATTGCTGAACCTGATACAAGAAGCCCAAGCAAACACATTACCGCTGCCGGACGAAAAAAACAGCGTCCTCTGAAGAAACGGAATTTACCTATCATTTCATCTTAACCATAATATGCACATACAATGATGTAAACTCGCCAGGGACAATAGTCAACGTTTCTCGTATTCCTGAAACTGAAACAGGAACCTTCATCGGTCGTGTAAATATTCTGACGTATCAGTATTTTCAGGTTATATTTTTGCTATTCTGCTTTCAGGAAAGGAATCTAATGAGATTAGTGAATTACTGCTGCGCTGTAATCTGCATTACAGGAAACGCTTTGGCTTCACCGGGCGACTTACTGCCCCCGGATGTACAAGCCTGTCCGGTTGAGCTGATCATTCACGGAGATGTGCGGATCGATGAATACTACTGGCTGAGAGACATCGATAACCCTGATGTTCTGACCTATCTTGAAGAGGAGAACTCATACACTGAGGAAATGCTGGCTCACAC
>DAOWNO010000018.1 GCA_030642525.1 Candidatus Aegiribacteria sp. | reverse complement strand
AGAACAAACTTGGAAATTAACTGGGAGTTTCTCCTCGTCGCATCAATGAAATAGTGCATGGAAAAAGACGGATAACCGCAGATACCGCCCTTCGTCTCGGCATATATTTTGGGAATTCCCCTGGCTTCTGGCTTGGACTACAGATGGATTATGACTTGGATAGCACTACTGATGCCAATATGAAAAAAATAGCAGAAGAAGTTCATCAATACCATGCAATATAGAAGGAGATAACAAAGGCATAAACCAGCCACAAACGCAAAGCTATGAACCAGAGTAATATCTGTGCTGGTTATGCAAAGTTCTGCTTTAACGCCCGATCCAATCAAGACAATAAATCAAAACATATCTTGACGCCTATATCACATTGTATCATACTTAACCCATGAAGAAGCTTACAACCAAATGGTTCAGGAAATGGTCTCGGAAGGCTAATCTGAGTAATGAAATTCTTATCAAGTCAATATCTGATCTTGAAAACGGAATATCGACTGCGGATCTTGGTAGTCACTTATTTAAACTTCGAGTGAAACGCAAAGGTGGCGGTAAAAGATCTGGTTTCAGAACTATAGTTGTTTTCAAAAAAGGTGATAGAGCTATTTTTCTCTATGGATTCGGAAAGAATGAAAGAGAAAACATTGATCAAAACGAATTGAATTTCTTTAAGAGGTTGGGAAGTGATCTTCTAAATCTGAATGATTCCCAGTTATGCAAAGCAATCAATGATAAAATACTTTGTGATTTGGAGGATACGGTATGAGAAAATCAATAAGAGAGGCAATAGGAACAACCGTCCAGGATATGCTTAATTCTGGTTTGAAGTCTTCTTTCTCTAAAAAGGACTTTGATGAACTTGGAATCGAATTCCAAGTGATTACGATTTCATCAGAAGATATTAAAGCAATCCGGAAAAAGACAAAACTGAGCCAGGCTGTTTTTGCTAAATTGCTTAATGTGAGTTCATCTTCCGTCAGACAATGGGAGCAGGGCAAAAGAACTCCAACAGGATCAACAAAGGTTTTACTTGATCTTCTGGACAAGTATCCGCATGTTCTTGATTATAGGATCAAAGCGTAATATAATTAGCAGAACAATCGAATCAAGCTGGCTTCACCTGCTGTAGGTTGTAGTATCGTAGCAGCTTATTCAAAGCGTTTTCCGATAGAGCAGAAAGGAAATAATTAACTGAGAAATCAAATGATCTCACAGAACATAGAATACTTACTAACATTGTCGTCATGGCGAGATTGAAAGTATTCATCAGTTCAGTTCAGAAGGAACTGGCAGAGGAGCGCATCACCGCACAGATCCTTCTGTCGACTGATGCCTTCCTCCAGAAAAACACGGTGCCTCGCCTGTTTGAGTACACCCCTGCGCCATTGTCTTGCAGGAAGAAAGGTTACCTCGACTTGCTTCGCACATGCAACGCATGTCTTCTCATTCTTGGTGAGGAATATGGGGTTCCAGATCCGGATACCGGTCTGTCAGCAACCCATGAAGAATACCGCCTTGCGAAAGAGCTTGGTATACCGATCCTTCCATGCATTAAAGGCGACCAATCGTTCCTGCGTGAACCTGAAGCCGAGCAACTGTTCAAAGAAATCAAGCACGATGGGCATACTTACAGTCGATTCAAGACTCTTGAAGATTTGCAGAAGATCGTGAGGGATCGCCTGGTCGAGCATATTAAAACCGTTTACGACGTGACACCTACACAGGAAAACAACAGCGACGCCACACAAAACATTACTGTGGCCGACGTCTTTGATAGGCAACGACTTGACGTTGTAGAGTGGGACGAGTTGGATAAGGATATAGCTCGAACTATGATGACTGCGACTGAAGAGGTGAGCATGAATGCTTTGTCAGACGAAGACGTGCGTAAGCAACTTGTCGATCGCGGATATCTCTGGTTTGATCCTGAAACGAAAAAGCATTTTGCAGCAGCCGCAGGCGTTCTTCTCCTTGCGTCTGATCCATCGAAGGTATTTCCTCATACCCGCATCCAGATAGATGCGTACGTCGGTAACGAACGCACGGCTCGGGCCGACGACTACGAATTCCTTCGTGGCCCCGTAACCAGTGTTCTGGATAATGCTGTTCGCTTCGTCCAACGCAACACGCGGCACCCGATGCGGGTGGTAGGGTTGCGTCGAGTACGGGTTGACGAGTACCCAGAGACGGCTTTGCGCGAGGCTCTCGTTAATGCTATCGCACACCGCGACTATCGCGAAAGCGGTGTGAAGGTGACATTCGAGGTATTCCACAATCGGGTAGTCGTCAAGAGTCCCGGTCTGCCTGCCGGCGGACAAAGCCTGACCCGGATCGCGAGTGGGGCAGGGGCCGGTCCCGGTCTCGGAACCCGCTCCTTGCTCAGGGCTTGGCCTGGCTTGATGCCATGGAAGATCGGGGTACGGGCAGCATGCGATTCTTCATGAGGCGGTCGAGAGTGGATCTGTTACCACGAGTTGGTGCCTTAAGGAGTTCGACGTAGTGAAGGATACGGCACGCCGGGATTTCGCATACCTTGTAGAACTCGGCCTGCTCTCGCGGGTAGGGAAAGGGCGGGGCACCAAGTACGTCCCTGCGCCGGAGCAGGAATCGACCGATAATTGACCGATTGGTGTGTGCTAATCGACCGATCACAGTTATTCCGGCGACCGGACCGAATCTACCGATAATCCACCAATTTCCCGTAGGGTAAAAGTAATCCGAGCACTGATCGTACCTCAATCCCTTCTTATGCAACGGTCTGCTCCCCGTCAGGAGGGAGGATTCCTTAGCTGAAGAATTATGGGATGCGGGAGTATTTATCAGACTAAACGGATCGAAATGGAATGGAACAGTATATCGGCAATGAGCCGTGTTATCCATCTGGGGGCGAAGCATACATTGTCAGGATAGTTCCCGGAGAATTCTGTCTGCGATCTGCTGCGGCAGCAGTTCCTGCATTCTGTAAAGATCTTCCGGTGCTCCTGACCCTCCGTAAAAGGTGACCCCCGCCCGGAGAAGGGGAGGAGTGTTCTCCATGTTTGAGAAAGCAAGAGCCATTCCGGCGCCCATTCCAGAATCAGCATCGTGGTCTTCGTATGTCAGAACAAGTCTGTAGTCCATAAGTTCTTTCAGTAAACGGGGGCTGATACAGAGAGGGCAGCTGACTGCGTACACGGCTGCGGACACATCCTTTTCTCGAAGTATCTCTCTTGCTTCAAGAGCCCGGAAAACCATGTTTCCCATAGCTGCGATAGCTACGTCAGAACCCTTTCTGATATGATCATGCTGACCGAATACGAATCTGTAATTCTTTCCGAAGAAAGGCTCTCCGTTTTCATCGGTTATGACAGGCAGCTTCGAACGTCCCATGGCTATGAAGAAGTTGCCGGGATGAGTAGCTGCGAATCTTATTACTCTGTCGGTCTGGTTGGGATCAGCCGGAACCACAGTATTGCAGTTATGAAGTGTTCTTATCAGACCGATGTACTTGATGCAATGGTGGGTTTTCCCGTCCATTCCGACATCCAGACCGCAGTGTGTAGCGATGACCTTGAGATTCGTCATGTTGATATCATTGAGCCTGTGCTGATTGTATGTTTCATCAATGGCGAAGACGCCGAAATCAGCCCAGAACACAACCTTGTCCGCAATGGAAGCCGCACCTGACGCTGTAGCAGTATTGTGTTCCATTATCCCGGACTGAAAAAAATGATCTCCGTACTCAATTTTGAAGTTATTTGTCTTGACTGACCCTTCAAGATCGCAATCGAAGACCAGAGGCAAATTGTCCGGGTTCATCTTTGCGAGCGACATAAGCGCAGCGCCAAATGCGCTTCTGTTATCTTCTTTGTGATCAGCCGGGTAGATGATAGGTGTTCCCTCAAGATCAAGAATGCAGTAAGGAAGCCTGAGATTGAAATCTCCTTTGCTTTTCCATTTGCTGTTTCTGAGCTTTTCAAGCTCATCGAGATCATTAGTCAGATTAAGTTCAGCAAGGGCCGATGCAAGCTGTTCGCGGGTGAGGGCTTTTCCGTGATATTGAGAATCGTTCTCCATGAAAGAGATACCTTTGCCCATTACGGTCATGGCTATAACGAGCCTTGGAGCCCTGGGTGAAATTTCCGGTTTGAGAGCCCTGTACAGAGCTGAAAGACTGTGCCCGTCTACTTCAGTAACGTCCCAGCCGTCGGCGCGGTATTCGCTCGCAATATCCGTATACATCACCCTGTCCGTTCGGCCGCATATCTGCAGGCCGTTGCAGTCAACAACAACAGTTATGTTATTGAGTCCATACGCTCTGATGAATCTTCTGGCTTCTGCTATCTGACCCTTCTGGTGTTCTCCATCTCCTGTCACAACCCAGACCTGATTGTGGATTCCTCTCGATCTGTCTGCAATGGCCATTCCCGCAGCGGCGGAAACACCCTGCCCGAGATTGCCTGTTGTAAGTTCCACACCGGGAACAGATCTTTCAATATGCCCTTCGAAAGAGCTGCCGGCCTTCCTGAAAGTGGAGACTGCTCTTTCCAGATCAAAGAAGCCCAGTCTTCCCAGTGTTGCGTATACAGCAGGTGATGTATGACCGTGGCTTACGATTATCCTGTCTCTCCCATCCTTCAGGGGCGAACAGGGATCAACATTTGCCTGAGACCAGAGCAGGGCGAAAATCTCAAGGGATGACATCGATCCGCCCGGATGACCGCTTCCCGCGAGTGTTGTCATCCTGAGGATATCTCCTCGGGCGTTTCTGCAGAAATCCTCAAGGTTTCTCCGAATATCGCCGGAGAGTTCAAGTGGTTTAAACAGTGTGCGGTCTATACTGCTCAAGAGTTATTACCTTCCAGTTTTGCCAGGAGCTTTTTCCTGATCTTAATAAAAACTGCATCTGAGGTTTCAAGCACATCTTTCAGGCATTTTTCAGCCCTCTGTCTGGTGTCATTTGAGAATGAGGAATCCTCAAGCTCTCCCAGATTTATCAGCACATTGTAGTAAGCGCTTACCGCAGTCGCCCTGGCAGCAGCAGCGGCTACACCGGCATCGGAAACAGACGCCTGCATACCTTTCTCTTCAAGATCCGATGCCATTTCTATAATGAGAGGGCATTGCAGTAGAACTCTGAGAGGAACCGCAATGGCGCTTTTTACTGCCTCCTGCACATCACCATCCTGCTTCGCAGCAGTCATCCATTCATTGAAGGCAATAGTGTCATCGTCGATCGCGTTCAGAAGATCATCTTTTATAGATTGAGCCGCAGGCGCGATTCTTCGCATATGATCCCAGTCTTTGCGGTATTTCCTGTTTTTAACTGTGAGATTCGCCACCATCGCGTTCAGAGAAGCGCCAATCGCACCAATAAGGGCAGCAGCTGAGCCTCCACCGGGAGCGGGGGAGTCAGTTGAGAGTTCGTCCGCAAAATCGCGGCAGGCCATTCCTGAAAGGTCCACTTCTTTTTCAGAGACTATGTACTCGATAATTTTTTCTTCCGGTCTGAATGGAGCTACATCCCGAAGACCCATCGATTTTATCGCGATCTCTATCAGTTCCTTTTCCGGTATACCGGTAGTTTTTCCCTGTCTTCCAACAGAGGACAGACCCGAATCCTGCTTTTCAAGATAGAATCTTCCCGCTTCCAGCAGTGATGATAGAGGGAGGAGCCCCACCACTTCCGATCCTGTTACTCGTGTGCCGAGTTTTTCCGCTTCTTCAATTACCGCTTCGAATCCGGCATGTAGAGGAGTAACAGAAAGGTCGGTGAGATTCATCGTAACCTGAGCGGTATCATATTCTTTTATATACCAGCCTGTTGCCTTGCAGTACTGGAGCTTTCCGGGCTGATTCACTTTATTTCCTTTTTCGTCTCTGACGAACTTCCAGTTATCGTTTCTTTTGAATCTTCCGGTATCACGGATAGTAAGGCCGATATCACGGGCTACACCGGGATCTTTTGTGTTCAGGTTCACGTTGTAGGCAATAAGGAAATTTCTTGCTCCTATCGTGCAGACACCTGTTCTGGCAACTCTCTCGTTCCATTCATTCGGACCGAAATCCGGTGTCCATTCCGGTTTGCCAAGTTTGTCCGGAAGCGCCTCATATTCTCCCTCACGAATGTTGGGCAGCTTTTCCCATTCAGGTTTTGATGCGGCTTTTTCGTAGAGGTAAACCGGAATTAAAAGCTCCTCGCCGACTCGCTTGCCAAGTCTTCTGGCTAATTCCGCGCATTCCTCCATGGTAACACCTGAAACAGGAACGAATGGACAGACATCAGTTGCTCCGTGTCGAGGATGTTCCCCTGTCTGCTTACTCATGTCGATCAATTCACCGGCTTTTTTTATTAACTCGAATGAAGCCTGCATGACCGCATCCGGAGTACCCGCAATGGTTATGACGGTTCTGTTTGTTGCTGCACCAGGGTCAACATCAAGAACCTTTGCTCCGCTTATGGAGTTTGCTGCTTTTACAACTTCGTTTATCAGATCCATGTTCTGTCCCTCAGAGATATTTGGAACAGATTCTACTATCTTTCGGGGCATATGATCCTCTCAATACATGAAGGCATTTCAGAGAAGGGCAAATTACTGTAGATTCAAGCATCAAAGCTAGGAAAAGGAATGTTAAAAGTCAACGATTACAGGATGGGAAGAGGGCATGATTCGCGGAGTTGTTGAGGGCTTTTACGGCAGGCCCTATACGTCGAAAGAGAGAGATACAATTATCAGCTACCTGGCCATGCTTGATGATCCTGTGTACATGTACGCGCCCAAGAATGATCCTTATCACAGGCTGAAATGGCGGCAGGAATACGCTTGTGGCCACTTCGAAGCTCTTGCCGCAAACATTCGAAAATCCAGGCAGGCCGGTGTCAGGTTCATCTTCGGAATAAGTCCATGGCAGTTCACGGATGATGATGCTGAGTTTATTCGGAAAAAGGCAGATAAGGCACTTTCAGCCGGAGCTTTCGGAATCTGTCTTCTCTTTGACGATGTTCCTGATAAAGCTGATCCTGAACTGGCATTTCGACAAATTGAATTAGCGGAAAAAGCACTGGCTGATTTCGGTTGCCAGGTTTATATGTGTCCATCGGTCTACTGTGTTGAGCTTATGGAAATGCTTGATGGAGAAGAGTATCTCCATTTCCTGAAGGATAATCTTCCTGAGAGATGGAATCTTTTCTGGACCGGTGACGCTGTCATTTCAAGAAAGCTGGATTCCACTTCTCTCGTTCGAACTGAGGAACTGCTGGGGAGGCAGCCGATTCTCTGGGATAACCTTCTGGCGGATGATTATACTCTCAGGAGAATATTTCTTGGAGGACTCGTCGACAGAATACCTGGAAGACACTCATATCTTTTGAATCCGTCGTCCTGTTTTCCAGTAGCTCTTCATGCGGTTCATGAAATTCTCCTTGCGTCGGGAATTGAAAACTGCTGGCCTGGTGAACTTGGGAATGACAGGGCAGCCTGGAAGCTGCTTGGCGAATTTCATCATCTTCCATGGTCTGCGGGAATGAAAGCAGAAGAGCTTATGGAGAAGATGAGCGCTGCTGTTACCGAGGGCGCTTCGAAAGGTTTGATGACAGATCTGGAGAGGATATCATTTACGTTCGATAGATTCGTTGAAAATTTGCAGGATGTTCAGGGTGGTTTTGATCTCATGCCCTATATCATGGATGTTGGAAAGCTGATAGGGTGGTGGAGAAAAGTTCTGCTTCTGCCAACTCCGGCACGGAGATCGCGCGAACTCAGATACCTGATGCTTGAAAGGCTTCCGTTCGAACACCCGCTTGCGGCATATACAGCAGCAGCCGTATCCGGAAGAGAGGAATGAAATGAGAATCGAACTGGCTGGATTCAATACCGATATCCAGAATGGTGGAGGAACACCTGAAACACTTGCTGCCTCCTACGCTCGAATCAGCCGTGATCCAAGGCCAATAGACGTTCTCAGGAAAGAAGCGGCCGGGGAAGTTGAAAAGGCCAGAGCATCCAACCGGCGTATTGTCTTTGAGTATGGTCACGGCTCAATCGCCGAACATGCTGTTTTTAATTTTGATGTTATTGATATTTCAAGACTTGCCGCTGAGGAACTGCAGAATTTCAGGTTGGCCAGTTTTACAGAGAAATCCCAGAGATATATCCGAATAGGAAAAGATCTTGTCCTGCCCCCGGAACTTAATGGAAATGATGAAATCAGATTTCGCGGAACTGCTGACAATCTGTTTGAAATATACGAGAAGCTCTACAACGGATTGATAGAGAATGGAGCGGACAAAGATACTTCTAAAGAAGACGCACGATACATTCTTCCCCTGGCAACTTCATGCCAGATGGGGATGACTGCCAACGCGAGAGAGCTCGAGCATATTATCAGAAGGCTGTCCTGTCATCCATTCGCAGAAGTCAGAAAACTGTCGGAAAAGCTTCTTGAACTCGTAATGGATGCTTCTCCATCGCTGTTTCTTTTTCTGGAGGCGACAGCCATGGATCATTTTGCTCATTCCATGTCTCCGGTTGATTCAGCTGCTTCCTGTGATGTGGTACTTGTGGATTGTGATGATGATTCTAAAGTTGGATCACTGCTGCTGCAGAGGGAAAACGGGGTTCCGATTGAAATCGCTGTAAGGATGTGGGCTGAACTTAATTCCCCGGAGAGAGAAGAATTGTTCATGAATGCTCTCTCAGGATTGGGGATACATGATTCTGTTCCCCGGTGCTGGGAATTTTTCCATGCGGAATTTGAACTGATTCTTTCAGCCTCAGCGTATGCTCAGATGAAAAGACACCGAATATGTACCCGACTCATTTCGGTGTATGATCCTGTTCTTGGAGTGACTGTTCCGGCAAGTATCTCCAACGCCGGACTTGAACGTGACTTCATGGAGGGAATCAGGATTGCTGAGGAAACTTCCGGTTCTTTAGGCATATTTTATCCCTACATGCTTACAAATGCTCACAGGCGAAGGGTCGTTGTTGGAATCAACGGCAGGGAACTCTACCATTTTTCCCGACTGAGGGAAGATTCTCATGCGCAATGGGATATACGATCGATAGCGCATTGCATGCTCCATGCAGTCAGGGAGGCAGCACCATTAACAACAGTTCTTACAGGTGGTAAATCCGATATTTCAGGATTTTTTACCTGAGAACCATTTCCAGTATTCTCGGAGTGCCCAGAATATTTCCTGAAACGGGAGTGATTTTAAGCATTACCTCGCCGCTCACTCCACCCAGATCCAGATCGTAATGCCAATCAAGTTTCCCCTCATAATTGCTGCTGTATCTGCCGAACAGATCTCCAGATACCGCTGCTTCATTCCAGGTATGACCTTCATCGGTGCTGAATGTTACCATAAGGTCCAGAACCCGTTCCTGAGGATCTGATAATTCAAACGAAATTGATACTGTACCGGTTTCAGAAGAAACATTACTGACGGCGGTCTGCATGACTGACGGTGTTCTGGAATTATCAAGTGAGAGGGGTCCTACAGCTGCTGAAAAGACTGTATCACCATCAATAGCGACCAGCCTTATTTCCAGTTCATCTCTTTCCATTCCCGGAAGATCTTCGGTACTGTTCCAGTTAATGGTGAAATTCTGCGATGTAGAGGTCAGGATTTTATTTCTATCCAGACCAACGGCTGAGATCCAGGAAACCGCACCATCAATCCTGTATTCGAGCCCGAGAGAAATCTCGCCACCCTCCGGATCTGAGATATGAAATGTTACCGGTACGAGCCCTCTGAACGTTTCCCATTTCCCCGGAGAGGTGATCGCGATGGATGGAGATCTGTTGTTGTCCAGATGGAATGGAGAGGATGGAACAGCAATACCTCTTTCGATATCTTCGGGAATTGCTCTGAAACGCACCTGATAACCGTCGAATCCTGGAACATCTATTTCTGATTCCCAGATTATATCATACTGGTAAGTACCTGTGCAGGGAACAGAACTCTCGGATACCGTTGCTGCTCGCCAGTTTTCTCCACAGTCAATTGAAAACTCGTAATGTACTTCAAGCGGGTTTTCCTCGGGATCTGAAAGCCTGACTCCTAATGTTATCCGGCCCGAGACTTCTTCATCTGGCGCAATGATCTGGCCTGACGGAAGGCCGCCGGAGCCAAGACTGAGATTGCCCAGTACGCTCCATGGCCCCGGATCTGAATCGGCTGCTCTTACCCTGAGTGATATGTTCGAAACGTCAACATTACCTAGATCATAGTCGGCGTTCCATGTAACCGGTTCACCGTAGAACCAGGGTGCGATCTCGAAAGTGCTTCCGCTCAGGTGAGCATTTCTCCAGGTTATCTGATTATCAATTGAATACTGGGCCTGAAGCTGAATTATATCACCCTCGGGATCGTCAACGGAGTAGAAGATAGTATATCGTCCATTTGATTCTTCCCGGGATGTGGATAAATAAAGTGATGGAGGAATATTGTTGTCCACATGAAAAATGTTTGATAGACCGCTTATACCCGGACCATCCGTACAGTAAGGAGTTATTCTCAGAACGCACTCATGTATATCCTGACCGGGCAGGTCTTCATCACTGTACCACAGCACACTCGATCTATTGTCTCTGAAACTGTTTGTCTCAATCCATGTATATCCTGAATTCGTGGAATAAGCCAGTGAGATTCCTGTGATGTTACTGTAGCTGGTTTGATAGGATAGAGAAACAGCTCTGGAGCATTCTTCTGAAATCACACCCGAGCAGATGACAGGAAGAAAGGAAACACCGTAGCGACCTGAATTGGTTTCATCGCAAAGCATCTGCGGCCATGGTCCGGGATTGATGCCGATCCTGGAGATTGTATATGCTGCAAGCTTGCCTGTTCTTCCAAGCACAACAAGTTCCAGGTTTCCATCTCCGTCAATATCACCCGCAGCAGGAGGGGAGGACACAGGCTGGCCGAATGGAATTGGAAACCCCTGTATTATCCTACCTTCCGCATTCCATGCATAAACACTGCCGTTGTCTGTCCCCACTATAACTGCCATCCCGGCGCTTGTTCTGGCAATTATCGGAGCAGTCGGACGACCGTCAGTGAAATTGGGCCATCGCCAGGTTCCGGCAAGGCTTCCGTCACCATCGAGCAGAGTTACCGTACTGTCTACACAGGAAACAGCTATCTGAAGCCTCATGTGATCCGGATCAAGACGTCCAATAGCAACAGGTCCTCTTATGCACCTGTCATCAAGAAAAAAGGGCCATCCATCAATGCCATTTCCACTCATGCTCACAGCGTACAGTCTCTTATTATGAGTTGCGAACAGAACATCTCCCAGACCATCAGCGTCAATATCAGCGGTTACAGGAATGCTTCCTGATGAATAACCTGTGTTGACAGGCCAGCCCGGTGAGATGGATCCGTTCATGGAAAGTGAATATATTCGGGTATTGACAAGTGCGCATACGAGGGAATATCCGGAACCTCCTCCAAGGGAAAGTTGTGAGGGTTGCCACCGCAGTTTGGCCGGGAGTTGAACAGGCCATTCCGGTACAGGGTTGCCTGAAAGATCAAGAAGGTGAATCCTGGAATCAGCGGTTCCAAAGGAAACCTCGTAATTGCCGTCATTATCCAGATCTACAGCCGATATTCCTGTCAGAATCCCCGGACCGATATACACAGGCCATCCGAGTTTTTCGATTCCGCTGTGATCAATCATATGAACATATCCATTGTTATCTGAGTATACGATTACATGTCCCGATGAAGGTGAGAAGAAAGCAGCTGCTTTCTTTGAAACACCCGCTTCACTTGAAATCGGGAATCCGTCAAGCTGTACACCGGATCCGGTCCATCCCCCAAGACCATGGTCTCCAAGTGATACAAAAATATTCATTGATCCGGATTGATTGAAAGCCAGTAATGCATTGGTCATAGGAGGATACCCGATATTGATTTCCCATTTGGGAATCTGACATATCAATGATGCATATAAAAGCAGACAAATAGACACTGATACACCTCCGTTAAAGAGGAAAAAGTAGCTGATTATTGCAGTTGAATATCATGTAAGTCAGCTACAGATGCAAATGCATCTCCATATCTTTGTATGGAGCAGAATTATGATAACTTATTATTATGCTGGTACATTATGTAAGTCAACAACAGACCTGTCATTTGCCTTTACACTAATGTGGAGGTTGACTCATGCCTCCTGTTGATAAATAATCGTATATGCAGTTATGAATGTTGAAGGGAATTTTCTATCGACTATGTAATGATTTTGGGGTCCGGAGGGAGTCTGGAGAGGTCATGAAATATACTTTGGTTTGTACTTTATTAGTATCTTTTATTGCATTTGCTGGTTCTCTGCCATTTACGCGTTCAGGAGTTATAGATTGTCCTGATGCTTATGTGCTGCAACACACAGAGATTGAAGCTGCGCTATCCGCTTCGGCTTACAGCGTGCAGGATTCTACTGAAGCTGGCAACAGTGAATTCATGCTGACGGGGTATCTTGAGGTGGGACTCTTTCGCTACGCTCAGATAGGCATTTCCTACCTTGGCGATGGAGGAGTTGCCGGAAACGTCAAGTTTGCTGTTCTTCAGGAAGGTATTTCAGTACCTGCATTTGCAATAGGTCTTGAGAACATCACTACTGAAGAAAATATTGAATGTTTCAAGATAGATAGTGCCGGTGTAGAAGTATTCTACCAGTACGACCATGCTCAGAACTGGTCCGCATACGGTGTTGCTTCAAAAGACCTCAGCTTTCTGCTTGGAATTCCTGCAACCGTAAACCTCGGGATCGGAATTGGCCGGTTTGTAGGTATTGTTGATTCAGGAGCTCTTGGTATTGGAAGTTCAATCAGCCACGGACTTTTCGGGTCGGTTGTGTATTACCCGAATGATCTTTTTTCTGTTGCCCTTGAACAGGACGGCAGGGATCTGAACCTGGGTGTATCCTATAAGATTAATAATTTCTTGACCATCGAGCTTGCATGGGCTGAATTGGAACAGACTATCTTTCCACCGGAAAACCAGAATAAAACCGATATCATGCAGAATTCCAAAATCTCATTTGGTTTGAGATCCAGAATAGGTCCTGTTTTCGGAGCCGGCAGAATCACACTTGAACGCGAGCAGCAGCGTATTGAGCGCGCAAGAGATAGACTGCAGGAACTGGAGGGGCGCAGAAGAGCGGCTGAATCAGAACTACAGAGGCTCCGCGACCTTCTCGAGAACCGCTGAAGAAACGGTCGATTGATATGACAATTCGGCTGTTGCTTCCTGTGTTGGTTTTGCTCAGTTCGGTTCTGTATGCTCAGAATCAGGGCGATGTTCCTTTAGTGAACGAATCCACTGATATTACAGAAGACACAAGTTCTCTTCTCAGGCGAACCGCGGAGGAACTCACGGAACTTGAGGAGCAGATTGCCAGGGAAGAAGATCGCCTGGCAAGAATCATGTCTGAACTTGTTCAGCTTCGAAGGCAGCATGCGATTCTTTCAAATGCTGAAAGCGCGTTCCTTCTTGGCGAGGAACTGTATACGTCCGGATCGATAGTGTGGGCAAAAGAAGCTTTTGAATCAGTGGTGGAAAATTTCTCGGAATCCATTTATTACGAAGACGCTGTTTTCAGACTCGAACTGATATCGTTCGAGCTTCAGGATTTCGAAGCCGCGCTTGAATATTTCGAAATTCTCAGACAATCAGATCCTTCTTTCGAATTCATGGACCTTGCAATTATTGCCGCAGGTCTTTCCACCTATAATCTGGGAGATTTCTCCGGCTCCAGAATGCTGTACAATCAGGTGACCCCAACAAGTGAATATGGAGCGCTTGCAGAATATCTGAAGGCAGTAGCATTCGTGGAGGAGGAAAATATAGAGTCCGCTGTTGCTTCCCTGGAAGGAATACTTAATCGGACGGGGGGAACTCCCGGAGAGTTGAATCTTGCTGACAGAGCAAGAATTGCTCTTGCTCAGATCTTTGTTGATGAGGAAAGATTCGATGAAGCTGTAAGATATTATTCCAGAGTTTCTCCCTTCAGTTCCTACTATGATGTTGCCATGCTCGGATACGTCTGGACCCTTATGCGGCAGGGCGAATATCAGGAAGCGTACAACCTTGCTGAGAAAGTTCTGGGGGAAGTTCCAAACTCAGAGATAGTATCCGAGTTTAAGCTTGCTCAGGCCAATTGCGCCCTTGGCGCGGAAGACCTCGATATTGCAATAAGGATGTATGAGAATCTGCTCGAAAATTTCCATGAGACCGGTGATTACTACGATCTGTTTCTTTCCGGATCATCGCTTGCTCAGGAAGAATTCGAACTTGAGCGGGAACGACTTGACCGGATAAGATTGGGTCTTGCAGAGCTCAAGGAAGAAGCATTTACTCAGGGAGACATGGAGACGGTTGAGCTCATTGAAAAAGAAGAAGCATTCCTCCGCGAACTTTTCACAGAAATAAGCTATCTGGAAACAGTACTTTCCCTGCCGATTGAGATTGATCCGGAAACCATGGAGTATGAACTTTCCAGACTCATTCATCAATGCAGAAACAGCACAGAAGTTCTTAAACTGACTGCCGGAGAAGTCAGTGTACTTACTGAATCCCAGGGAAGTGAGCGTGACCGACAGGATCTCGCAGATGTTGAAAAGGAAATTGAAAGAATACGCCTCTCTCTTCAGGATCTTGCATCCAAGTTTGAAGGCGGGATGACAGCAGAGCATGACTGGGTTCAGGAAACCAAATACGGTATTGCTGTGGCTACTTTCATGGATAGGGAACTGAAGCGTGATTCGGTAAATTATCTTGGCGGCTATTACAGGAACAGGATTCAGGAGGCACTTGAAGAGGGGGATTCCCTGAAAGCCTCATCTCTGGACGATCTCCGATCAAGAGAGATAGGCTCTCTTAACCGCCGGATTGATGAATCTGCCATTGAATGCGCAGGATTCTTCGAGGAATACCTTGCCAACTATCCTGATTCACGATTCATTTCCGATGTTCTGGTAAGGCTTGCCCAGCTGTATTACGATATAGATAATCTTCATCACAGTGAGCGCCAGGCTATTGCTGGAATAGAAGAGTATGTTCCTGAAGATTACTCAAAATCCATTGCATTATATCAGCAGGTTCTGACTGAACACCCTGACAGTGAAGTGGAGGATATAGCTCTGTATTCGCTTGGTTACTGTCTGGAATCCATGATGGATTTCGAGGGTGCAATGGATAACTACCGTGATCTTCTTGAACAATATCCCCAAAGCATGCTCGCGTCGGAATGCAACATCCGCGTAGGCAATTATTACTTTGATATACTTGAGTATGATTCCGCTCTGGTTTATTACCGGAATGTGCTGAATTATCCCGGCAGCAGCCCCAACCTCTTCCAACACGGATTGTACAAACTCGGGTGGACACTTTATCTGACAAAGGATTTCAGAAATTCGATTGCCACTTTCTCGTATCTTCTTCAGGATGACAGAAACATTGACAGTCTGGGTATACATAGAAGAGGTGATATCAGGATTCTCAACGAGACCAGAGAGTACCTTGCATATAATTTCCTGGAGATGAGCAACAGATCAGCTTCTACCGTTGCCACTGCAGTCCTGTTCCTTGACGGTCTTGAGGATTCAGTGACCGCTGTTGAGGTTCTGAACCACATGGCCGTGATCTCAGAGGAAATGACAGACTGGCAGACATCAATTGAAGCATATAATGCTATCCTCGACGTAAATCCGTTCAGTTCCAATGCTCCTCTCTATCAGGTAAAGATTGCCCAGGCATATGAAGAACTGGGGGAATACGCGCTTGCTGCTAAAGCCAGAGATGAACTGATTGCCAATTATGGCTTCGAGAGCGAGTGGTATAACTTTATTGGAGAGGAGTCAGCTATTGTTCTCGCTGATTCCCTGAGGTGTTCCTCATT
>DAOWNO010000185.1 GCA_030642525.1 Candidatus Aegiribacteria sp. | reverse complement strand
TGGTAGCGGGGACAGGATTTGAACCTGCGACCTTTGGGTTATGAGCCCAACGAGCTACCAGACTGCTCCACCCCGCGTCTGCAGGGCGCATTATAGGAAAGATGCTGATGCTGTCAAGGGCTGAAACCCGGGAACACGCACCAGAGCGTCATACTAATTTGGGGACACGCAGCAGAGCCTGCATGTCCCCTATTGTATGAGCGTGGATGTCCCCGTTCGTTATAGCTATGAAAGGGTTCCGAAGTAGTCTTTGGTCAGCTGTTTCTCGCGGACCTCAGGGTTGCTGTAATCCGGCAGAAGCATTGGAGCTATCCGGTCCTTGTCTATATCCGCAGCTTCAACTTCCTCGTTGTAGCGTTTTACATGTTCAAGTCCGGGTTTTCCCAGCTCTCCCGCTTTATTGATGTATTCAGTCGCGTTCTCTCCGGCAATTCGGCCGAAGACGATGACATCGAGGAGAGAGTTACCCATCAGTCTGTTCTCCCCGTGCACGCCAGCTGAGACTTCACCGGCCGCGTAGAGTCCTGGAATGTTCGTCTCGCATTTGCTGTTGATGTCCAGCCCGCCGTTCTGATAGTGCAGTGTCGGGTGGATGAGCATCGGTTCCTTCGAAATGTCTATCCCGAATCGTCTGAACAGAATGCTCTTGCCCGGGAATTCCTTCTTCACAGTACCCTCACCCTTCAGCATATCGATCATGGGAGAGTCCAGCCATACTCCGAACTTGCCGGTCGGGGTCGGAACGCCGTTTCCTCTGCCTTTGGGACTGCATTCACGGATAATGCAGGCAGCTTCCACGTCTCTCGGTTCGCGCTCGTACACGAACTGTTCCCCATGAACATTAAGAACATTTGCTCCCGCTCCTCGGAATTTTTCAGTGATCAGAATTCCCTCAGCCTGCTCCGGGAATACCACTCCGGTGGGATGGTACTGAACGGTATGGAGAAATGAAATAGGTACTCCGGCTCTGTACGCCATGACTAAACCGTCTGCTGTTGCACCGTAATGGTTGGTAGTCATGAATCCCTGGATATGAAGTCTTCCGCTTCCGCCGGTAGCGATTATTACTGCCTTTGCTCTGACGTAATGATATTCTGAAGTCTCAAGGTTGTACAGAATGGCTCCGGAACAGCGACCCGATTCATCAAGCACGATTTCCACCGCGGGGCAGAACTCAATGACATCAATCATATCTGTATGATTTCTTGCTTCATCGCGTATGGTTTTCATTATTTCAGCGCCGGTGATGTCAGCAGCGTAGTGCATTCTCTTTCTGCATGTTCCACCGCCGTGCATTGTTTTCATCGTGCCGTCTTCAAACTTTGAAAAGTTTGTGCCAAGCCCTTCAAGCCACCTCAGTGCATCCGGAGCATTACTGACCATTGTATAGACCAGCTCAGGATCGTTGACGAAGTGACCCCCGCCAAGAATGTCCAGATAATGGTAATAGGGAGAATCCTTGCCGACCTTGTCAGCTGCCTGGATACCTCCTTCCGCCATCATGGTGTTCGCGTCACCGTGACGGAGCTTGGTTGCGATGAGTACTTTTGCTCCGTTTTCAGCTGCGAGAATGGCAGCGGCCGTTCCCGCCCCTCCCGCGCCGATAACCAGAATATCTGTTTCATAATCCGGCTGTGTAAGGTCGACCAGTTCCGGATTGAAGCGACTTTTAGCCTCAAGGAGGTCAACCATTTCATTACTTATGGAGTAGCCCTTGCTCGGACCGACTTTTATCTCGCGCCTGGTATTTTCTATGAAATCAGGATGGAAATTCCTGAGAACCGGATCACGTTCCTCCAGTTTAAGCGCAGGGAATTCCTCGCCTTTTATCTTTCGCTCCACTCTAGCCGAGCGGGTGCTTACCACTTTTTCAATCAGCTTTTTCAGTTGTTCAGGATACGGCATCACTGACCCCCGGTTTCCTTAAAGCGTACATCAGACGTACCTCGTATCCTGAGGAGTCCAGTCATCTTCAGTCATTTGCGGCTCAGCTTCTCTTTCACGGTAAAGCTGCTTGAGTTCTTCAGTTGACAGTTTCATCAGATTATGGAGCGGTTCTTCGAATACTCCATCTTTTACCTGTTTGACTCTCAGAGCGAGGTGCTTTGCGCGGGGCTTGCCATATCTGGCATTGAGCCTTCTTGCCAGAATAGCCACGTTGAACTGTACTTCTTCCGCCGGGCATCTGGATGCGCAAAGACCACACATGATACAGTCGAAGGAGGTTTCAGCCGCCCCGGAGACGTCACCCCTGATGGCCTGAGCCATATAGTGCATGACATCAATATCCATAGGACATCCCTGAGTGCATGCATTACAGCCGATGCATTTGAATATTTCAGGATAGAGAGCAGCGATTTCGCTGCCGGTTCCTTTCATCTTTTCAATGTCGAATGTTGATCTGTTACCGGGATAGTAGGGCAGGATCATCAGGTACATGCCAGGTTCTACAACTGTCTGGCACGCAAGACCAACCTGGAGTTTGTAACTGCCCGGTACTCTGTAGACCATTCCACAGGCTCCACAGACACCTCCTCTGCAGCCGCAGCCTCTTATGTGCTGGTAACCTGCGTATTCTAGCGCTTTCTGAATCGTAAGACTTGCCGGTACATTATACCTTTTTCCCATGAAGAAGATGGGAACCAGCTCGTCCACGGGTTTTCTGGACGGTTCTGTCATTTTACCATCTCCCTTGCCGTAAGCTTAATTGGTTCTATGGAATGTAGTTCCTTTGTAAATTCATTTGTAATATTGGCTGATTTCATTTCCTCTGGAGTGGGAATACACTTCAGATTATCAAGCATTACTCACCTCCCAGGCTGGCGGTGACCATTGATTTTATCTGATTATCGGAAAGGTTTCTCTGTTGTGTCGCTCCGCATGAGCAGGCAGCCACACAGGAACCGCAGCCCTCGCAAAGGGCTTCATTCACAATTACAATCTCTTTTTCTTCGTCATATTCTCTGGCATCATAAGGGCAGACAGAAATGCATGTCCTGCATCCGCTGCAGAGATCCTCATCAACCCAGGCTATTGCCGGATCCTGCTCCAGATGATCTCTGGAAAACAGGGAAATCACTTTGCATGCCGCGCCGCTGGCCTGAGCAACGGTTTCAGGAATATCCTTCGGACCCTGTCCTACCCCGGCGATGAAGAATCCGGCGTTGATACATTCTACGGGTCTGAGCTTTGGATGTGCTTCGGAAAGGAAACCGTTGGGTCCTGTCTGGATTCTGAGTTTATTTGCCAGATCAGCGGTAGATTCCGTTGGGACTATGGCGGTTGCCAGGACTACAAGATCGGCGGCGATCTCGATATTTCTACCGGTAAGCGTATCGGTTCCCCAGACAACGGTTTTGTCTCCATCGCGGAAGATCTTGGCAACCTTGCCTCGCAGGTAAAGAATTTCCTCTTCCTCCTCAGCATTGTGGTAGAATTCCTCGTATCCTTTTCCGCCTGTCCTGATATCAATGTAGAAAACGTAAGGCTGACCGTCATGCACCCTGTGTTTGTACAGTAGAGCATGTTTGGTAGTGTACATGCAGCATATCTTTGAGCAGTAGGGTTTGAATCTTTCAGGATCCCGTGAGCCGGCACACTGAACAAAGACCACCTCTTTTGGAATCATGCCGTCAGAAGGTCTTCTGACTTCTCCGGTCGTCGGGCCGGAAGCGGAGAGGAGCCGCTCAAATGCAAGACCGTCTATTACATCGGGAACCTCTCCCGCGCCATAGTGAGGGAGGTCGGTAATGGGCAGAGTCTCATATCCCGTTGCGATGATGATGGCTCCGATTTCTTCCTCGATTATCAGGTCTTCCTGATCGAAGTCTATGGCTCCGATTTCGCATACTTTTTCGCACAGCCTGCATTTGCCTGTTTTGTAGTAGATGCAGTTATCCCTGTCTATGACCGGCTTGTTGGGGACGGCCTGAGGGAAGGGAACGTAAATGGCGCCGCGGGTGGTAAGACCCCTGTCAAATTCCGATGGAACTTTCACGGGGCATTTTTCGGTGCAGAGCCCGCAGCCGGTACAGGTTGACCAGTTCACAGAAGTTGCTTTTCTTCTGATCTTGACCTTGAAATTCCCTACATACCCGGAAACATCCTCGACCTCGGAATAAGTTATAAGAGTGATATTGGGATGCTTCCCGGCTGAGACCATTTTGGGAGTTAGAATACACTGAGAACAGTCGAGAGTAGGGAAAGTTTCAGAGAGCTGAGCCATGTGCCCGCCTATGGATGAATCCTTCTCGACAAGAATTACAGGGTAACCGGAATCAGCGATATCAAGAGCAGCCTGAATACCTGCAATACCGCCCCCGATAACAAGAGCTTTTTTGGTTATTGAAACCGAAATCGGTTCCAGCGATTCGTTCAGCCTTGTTTTTCCAACAATGGTTCCAACGATTTTGATAGCCTTTTCCGTAGCTTTTTTTCTGTCGGAATGAATCCAGCTGCATTGCTCCCGGATATTTGCGATTTCGCACTGCCAGGGATTGATTCCAGCTTCCTCCGCCGCAGCTCTGAAAGTTGATTCATGAAGATTGGGGGAACATGCCGCAATTATAACAGCATCAAGTTTTTCCTCTTTTATCTTTTCACGGACGAGAGTTTGCCCTGGTTCTGAGCACATGTAAATGTAATCCATTGCGAAAGCCACTCCGGGCATCTTTTTTGCTTCCCGGGCTACCCGTTCAACATCAACCGTTCCGGCGATATTGATGCCGCAGTGTCAGACAAAGACTCCTATCCGTTTCATGCTTTGTCCCCCTCACCGGATCTGCCGATTTTGTCGAGCGCTGGGGAGACATCAACATAGTGCCTTTCAAAACCCTGTCTGTCCATATCAACTCCGAGAGCAAGTGAAAGGAGCTGTGTGAAATAGAATACGGGAATTGTTTTAAAATCAGGGTAGGCATCCAATACGACTTTCTGTCTTGAATCAAGATTGTAGAAGCAGAGAGGGCAGCTGACTACGATTGCGTCAGCTCCGTGTTTCATTGCAGAGCTGAGTATTCTGTAACAGAGCCT
>DAOWNO010000088.1 GCA_030642525.1 Candidatus Aegiribacteria sp. | reverse complement strand
CCGGATCGGAAACAAGAGTTCTGGCGGTAGGCCAGGAAGCTCTGGTGCCCCGGATATCAATATGAACAAAAGGGCCATGAGTAGAAATCCACCTGTAAGCCGAAGCGCCACCGGTGACAACATTTCCCTCAGTCTCGAGAACTCGGACGATTTCGACAAGATACTCGCCGTCGTAAACATCAACACGCTTGTTCCGATCAATATCATCCATGAGGTTATTGTAAGGGTAGCTCTCAATCCATATATCAACAGCCTGTCCGTAAAGATGAAGGCTCTCGGTAGTTTCGTTACCTATTGAAGCATTGTATGCCGGAGTTCTGAATCCACTGATGTTATGTATGTCTGAAGCCGGCGGATAAACTTCCTTAACCGCAGAAAGGATAGCCTCAAGTTTATCAGCTAATCTCAGATCGAAAGCCATGTACTGAGGGTAATTGCCCTCAACATGACAGAGAAACTGTCCGATAGTGAGATGTGTGGATACTCTGGCGCCTGATGTGGCCGGTGTCAGCTCTATGAAATAGTCGGGATTGCTTTCACTGGAATTGCCGTCACCATAGCTTCCAATAGGATAGGAATTCAGCGTTGTTGTTCTCCACCTGCATGATTCCACCGGAACAATAATCGTATACTTTTCAGTAAAACTGTCGCAGCTTAGATCAATGTAAAAGATTCCGTGGCTTCTCGGAGCTCTCCAGCCAAACGTATCACCCTCTCCCCTTGCGGGTTCACCAGTTGAAACATACCATACCGTGTTCTCATCTGTTGATGAAAGCGTTACAGAATCTCCGGGCATGACTACAAAAGCCAATCTATCGGGGGGAAGATGTCTTCCATTCACGGATAGCCCGAGTTCAGGAGAACCTGGAGATGGATCATCAGATGTGGAAAACAGCATCATCCATATTATCAGCCAGTGCAATTCATTGTCCTCCCGGAATACTTTTCAATCCTGTTGAAATCATCTATTTGTCTTTCCTTAATATACGTCTTCCATCTGCCGCGAGAACTCCCGAGCAGTACAATTTGACAGCTTCGGGATAAGCAATATGCTCCTGATCGAGTATTCTGGCGGCAAGACTGTCTTCATCATCATCATCCAGCACAGGTACAGTTCTCTGAAGAATCACCGGACCAGTATCAGTTCCGGAATCGACATAATGAACCGTGCATCCGGATACTTTAACCCCGTAATCCAGAGCCTGTCTCTGTGAATTCAGACCAGGAAATGAAGGCAGCAGCGCGGGGTGAATATTCAATTCTTCCTGCAAATGTTTCAAGAACAGGACCTTTCAGAATTCTCATGAGACCGGCAAGACAGACAAGTTCTATGCCTCTGTCAATCATGAAATCTGCCCATTGCTTCTCTTCATCCATTCCGAATCTTGTGCGGTAGTTTCCTGGATACATGTAGAGTGCCTCCACATCAAGGTTCGACGCTCTATTCAGAACAGGTGCTTCTGGTCTGTCCGAAATAAGAAGCGTAACCTTTCCATGGCCTGTATCACCTCGAAAGAGAGCTTCAAAATTAGATCCTCTTCCCGAGGCAAGAACAGCGATCCTGCGGATATCATTCCGATTATCCGATCCACTCTGGATCATCAGTTTCCATCCTCCTCTTCACCGGCTCTTCGCGGCGGTCTGTCATTGAATATCCATGTGATCCCGAAAGTATAACTGCGATAATCATCAAGGATATCTTCAACGGCAAAAATGAATGCAAAATTCCCCAATGTAAACAACGACTTAAGATCCATAGTTCCGCTGGTATGATCATGAGCGTTTAAAAGATTCCATGATACACCTCCATGAATCCTTCCGGAAGCGCCCCACCCAGCTGACGGCATTACTGTACCAGCGAATCGAAGGGTATCTGTTTTCAGTGACACTCCACTGTGAAGGTATCCGAATCCTGTTATTAAAATGGTCTGTAAACCACCTTCAATAGCGTCAGAGTCAATGATAAGATTCAATTCCGCAGGTCCTGCTCCCGCAATTCCGATAAATGAAACATCTGAACCTGGAGGTAGAACGGCTCCCGCCCGAACATCAAGGAAACCGTAACTCGCAGTTAATCCTGCTGTGCCGCCGAGGGAAAAATCATCAGGTGGATGTGTGATATCCGTCCTGATTACAGCTGTCATCCCCTGGAATGGAAACTCCAGCCGCATATGCCCTTCAATCATCTGCATTTCATTGTCCGAAAGGCTTCCTGCCGCACCGGTCTGGAACAGAACCTCACCAAAATGAGTACTGTAAGAACCAAGAAGTTCCCATTGTCTTCCTCCGGCATCAAGATGAACGAATGACAACCGTGTCATAAAATTCGCTGGTTTCCAGGACGAGAACAGAGTGTATCCATCTTCAGTAGTCTGCCATCCCCTTCCGGCCAGAACGATGGTGTCCCAACCCAGCAAAAACCTCTGATTCTTCAGGGTATCCTCACGTGAAAGAGAGAAATCCATAAGTATATCAGCTGGAAGCGGTCTTCTGAGATAAGCGGAGTACCTGTTCTGATAAGAAGTATTTTCCAGAAGCCCTATACCGCTTGCATACGAACTGTCAGGAATATCTGAGGATTCAAAGTCAATTTCCCATTTTCCATTACCCCACAAACCTGCTTCCAGAGGGCTTCGTATGGTTACCGATTCAAAAGACCCCCATCCTGGAAATGGTTCGTAACCGCATATCAGCAGCGGAGTACCGTCCCTCATCATTCGCGATTGCCATCCAAGAAGTTCTGAGCATGTCCATGAATAGATCGATGAAGTTTCCATGATATCCGCAGGCGCAGGCCACATGGAAGGCAGAGCAATCATTGAAGCAAGGATAATCACGCTCATCAGATCTGATATCCAGGTCGGTTCATTGCTTTGTATATCAGCACTTTACAGAGTTCAACTCCTGGTTGATCAAGAGGATTTATGTTAAGCGCGATTCCGGTGAGTACAGTTGCTATTTCCAGGGACATTAGAAGTTCCCCCAGAGAATGCTCGTCAAGAGATCGCATCTTAATATAGCTTACTGGAATGCCTACTTCTTCAAGCGCTTTTCCTGTAGCTTCCGCCTCCGCAAGACGAAGGTCGTCCGGAGTTCGGCCCTCAAGGTATGCAATGGAAGGATAATCATTAAAACCACCTGGAATCCTTGCTGCGCTACTGTCTCCCGGAGTTGTTAGAATCGTCACGGTTTTATCCCGCGGTCCCTCCGTGAACAGCTGCACCAGTGAATGCTGATCAGCAGGTCCCCGGCAGGCAAGAGGTGTCTGGCCTGTAAAAACCTCATTCCCGGATAGATCGGTTCTCTTGCCGAGGCTTTCACCCCAGAGTTGAGCAAACCATAGCGCTGTATCGTACAATCTGTCGTCATACGGAAAGAATACATGAACCGGGCGGATTTTGAAGTTATGCAGGTATCCCGCGGCGATTCTCGCCGTTACGCTATCGGAGCCATTCTCGAAATAATCTTCGGAAACAGCAAGAGCGCCTTGAAGAAGAGATTTGATATCAATTCCGGCAAATGCTGCAGGAAACAATCCAACAGGACTAAGGACGCTGAATCTGCCGCCTACAGAATTCGGCACCGGCAGTGAATTCCATGCCCTGTCCAGTGCAAGTCTCCGCAGGTCACCCTTTCGGGGATCTGTTATCGCGATTATTCTGCTGTCCGCATCCCTGGATTCCCGAAGCCACCTGTACAACGTAAGGAAGATCGACATAGTCTCGGCAGTACCACCGGATTTGGTTATCACAGCAAGAGCTGTCGAATCAGGGTTCAAGCGGGACATGAGCTTCTCCAGCATGCGTGAATCAGGCGAATCGACTACAGATACTCCGGATTGGGATTTCTCCATTGCTCCTAAAAGAGCTTTCAGACCGAGTGATGATCCTCCGATTCCACACACGATCATCCTGTCAGAAGATTTCTCTATTTCATGGGCAAGTTCAAGAGTATCCTGAAAAAGCGCTGTATTTTCAGGTAGTTCCATGAATCCGAGTTTTCCACTCTCCATCCAGTCATTGAAACGTTTTAGAACGTTCTCAGGAAGAGGACTTGCATCATAAGATGTTCTGTAATCAAGCAGAGGTGTTCCGGCAATCAAAAAATATCTCCATTCATCTTTCTGCCCATGTGATAAATTCCGAGTAAACAGGTTCGTCCATCTGGATAATAATCAATCCGGTGTCCGTAATTCCAGACCGCAATACTGAAATCGTATCATCATCAGCAGTTACAAGATAGCTGTCCAGATCGTTTTCAAATAAAGTTTCTCTTGGAACAGCGGCAAACATTGAAAATTCATCTTCATTTCCCGACAGCACACCCGAATATACAGCCAGGCAATCATGCTGTTCAACAAAGCTCATCGCCCCGGCTTTCAGCGGCCATCTGTCAATAACACAGCCATTCGGAGGGTATACAAGAAAAACAGAACTGCTCTCAACGGATATTTCCGCCAACACATCACCAGATCTGATATCCTGATCTTCGATAACGTTGATATTAATCAATATTCCATCAAGCGCTGAGAGGAATACACTGTTTTCAATCGCTGAAATGGAGTCAAGCAGGAACGAAAGGCTGTCCACTCTGTTCAGAAGCATTGTATCAAAAGGAGTGGAGTATGAAAGCGCAACGGCAACATCCACCTCCATCGAAAGTCTTTCCCTCTCCACAACATGAAGCTGCTCAATAAGAACCAGCAGGGTGTCACCTGCAGTCACTTCCTGTTGGGCAGACGCACAAATGTCTGAGATAACCGCGGATCCCTCGCCGAACCAGCGAAGAGACAAGGTATCAGGAGGAGCAGTTTTCACAGTAAATCCCATAACAGCACATGCTTCAGCAAAATCCGGCTCACTTACACTTTGATCTGCCGTCTCTGCTGACTCCTCCTGACCTCCGCAACCCGCGAACACGCTCAGGATCAGTGTCATTATCATCATCAGCACTGGACAATCAGCGGAATGAATAGTACTTTTCACTGGTTCTATATGCTCCCGTTCGACAAACTCATTCAGGAAAGAAGAAATATGAAATCCTGGTTACTTGGTATCATCATACCGGCAGCTACAGTTGTCATGCTTTCAGTGCAGGGTTGCGGAGAAACAAGGACTTCTGGCTTCTATGCAGGACATATAACAACTCAAACCACTCCACGCGATACAACCGAACTGAGTACCCAGACAATATATGCAACTTCACCACAACCCGATGACACTCTGCTCAACTGCACTTTTGACAATGTTCTCGCGAAACCTTTCGGTTCTTCCTGTCTTTATGAAGTCTACCACGGATCCATGCATATCGACAACTCCGTGTTTCGTGATCCTGTTGTTCTTCTGTCAACAGCGGGTCTTCTTGATGACGGTCTTGTCGAAGCTCAGTTCGATCTTGTCGAAGCCGCGTCTCATTGCATCGTAGGCCTGGTTATTGGAGCCGAATCAACCGGAGATTTCATTCTGCTCGGGGCAAACTCCAGAGGACAGTATACCATTCAGAAATGTATCAACGGCCTCTGGATTCCCATTATGGGAATGGAAGCTTTCGAATCAAGCAGACTCCTCCCTTACAGCCTGCCCGGCGTTGAAATATCCGCCTTTGTTCACGGCAACTATATCGATCTAAGAGTAAACGGTCAGCTGATTCAGGTTGTACGAACTACATTGCCGACTCTGGGTCAGGTTGGCGTCTTTGTGGATGGATATGTCAACGTATCTCTTGACCGATTCACTGTAATTCCATCACAATGACCGCTCTTCTTCTATCTCTGCTGTTTCTCTGGATACCTGAAACAGGTACGACCACTATCCTTGAGCATTCTTCTCCGGAAGAACCTTTGAGCAATACAACCAGCGGAATACCTGTACTCATGTACCACCATGTCAGCGATCCGGTTGACGGATACTATGGTGTCTCCACCGACAGGTTCAGATCAGATCTTGAGAAGCTGTGCGCAGCGGGATTCTATCTCATCACTCCTTCAGACCTTGAAAACGGGCTCATACAGGTTCCTGCGGATCGCCGGCCGGTTATGATTACTCTGGATGATGGATGGCAGGATAATTTCACTTTCATTGAAACTCACGGGTCAACCGAGATCGATCCGCTGTGCGTGGTCGGCATTCTTGAGCAATTCTGCGATCAGAATCCGGAATTCGGCCGAGGTGTTACATTCTTTATCTCCTGGGACAAGATTCCATTCGGTCAGGAGGAGTATATCTCCGAGAAATTCAATCTTCTCCTGGATATGGGTTATTCTATTGGTAATCATACGAATATGCATACGGATTTCATTACTCTTCCCCGTTCTAAATGGGATCGGGCAGTTTTGCTGCCCATGGAGAAATTCCATATGAGAATCGGACTGAGAACTTCCGAAATCTTCGCGATGGCATATCCCGGAGGTAGATTTCCAAAGGATCAGGGAGCAGAGGAATATCTCTCACACTATCAATTCCAGAACAGACAGGCGGTTAGAATCGGATTTCTTGCCAACGGAAGTGTGTCTTCAATTAATCGCCTGCTTGATTCACCTGAAGGGATATTCCGGATAGGCAGGCTTGATATGAGCCAGTACAGTGTCCATCTGGTGCTTGGATGGAGAAATCTCATGACTGTGGGGCCAAGAAACAATCTTCACGACCACCTTCCGCCCCGCCTGCGTCAGATCCTGAACTTCAATACTGTTTAATCAGGTAATCCCTGGCGGGAGCTTTCCATTTGGGAGTGATTTCGGGATACCCCATACATAAGACTGCGGTTAGTCTTGTTCCCTTTGTATCGCTGGAATGCCATGAGGGTAATAATAAATAGAATTTTTCAGCTATACCGTTCCATAATGTGCCATAACCGAGTGTAACAGCATGCTGCATGACTGTTGCAGCTGCAATAATACCATCCGTACGCCCTGTGATGTTGCTTCTGGGAACATGAAAAAAGAGCACAACTAGAGCTTCCCGGAATATTACATCACTTCCCTCTCTCAGTTTTCTCAAATATGCTGACATCCCGGTCAACTTTCCTATCAGGAACGATATTCCGGTGCAGTCAAGTATTCTCAGTAACTTCTTCACCGGTCTGAGGAGTTCTTCTACAGCTTCAGTTCCACGAACAACCCGAATGGTGATGCCCTGATTATTCACGCCAGTTGGAGATTGAGACAGCACGGAAAGTACATTGGATATCTCTTCTTCCGATGGGGTCATAGTCGAGAAATGCCTGATTGAGCGTCTTGCTTCCAGCAGCTTCAGATATTTCTCTGATGAGCAGATATCCTCAGAATCCGGGACCCGGTCAAATCCGAAACAGTTTGCAGGACAGAAAACACCGCAATGGCCGCAGGCAATACATTTATCGATCTTAAAGAATGGATATCCATTCAGTATTTCAATTGCGTCTGAAGGACACACTTTTTCACAGATAGAACATCCGGTACAATCAGTTTGATCAAAGGAGGATTCAGGGGAGAATCTCAATATCAACCTCCTCAGTAATAATTCCCGGCAGAACAATAACAACTCCGGGGTATGTGCCATAAGGTTCCATGGGACTCCATGTTCCATCACCATCGTTATCTACAAATGCAGCTACCGTAT
>DAOWNO010000192.1 GCA_030642525.1 Candidatus Aegiribacteria sp. | reverse complement strand
CCTCCATGAAAGACCGTTCTTCATATTCCAGACGGAGAAGACAGCTGTGGGCTGTGCTTCTGAAAAAGGTATGGGATGTTGATGCGTTGAAGTGTCTGAAGTGCGGGGGACAGATGAAAGTTATCTCCTTCATTGAGCAGCCTTCAGTTATCAAACGCATTCTTAAACACCTTGATCTATGGGAAGATCCCAAACCTCCGCCAATCCCTCTGGAAATGGTTTGTGAACCCGATGTGGACTACATTCCATGGCAGGATGATGTTCCGGAGATAGAGGTTGGGTAAGTTTTCAGCGATCCGGCTTCAGGGGAGCAGTGTGTCCTGATGCGGTGTTCCAGTGAAATATGCGGGAAGGTATGTTTGACTGAAGATGTTTCAAGCGGTATGGTCAGTTTCCGGGATCACCGGGAACCACAAGCTTCTGGAATGCTGGTTTCAGGCAGAGAACTCACGAATTTTGGAACTGATAAGCAATTTCGGAAGCTGTTACGGATATGTTGAAAACCAGTTTCCTAGTATTGTTTCATCGAAATCTTCGTGTATTTCAGACCGGATCTACAGAATGAGCAGAAGAAAATGATTCATCTAATGATCAGGATCATTGGGGGGTATTGCAGTTAAACTCTGTAATTGTTCTCCTTCAGGATAAGCCTGCCTCTTTCTTTTATCTCCGGTGACATGCATGTCAGATCCCATGTGGGGACATTCTTGATCTTACCGCCCATATATTCGTTGTAACCGAAGCACAATGAAAAAGAACCGTTCATATCAGTCACCAGCTCTGACAATATTTCTCCGTTGCTGATTCCGCTGTTCAAGCCGAAAAAGACCATCCCGACAGTCCTTCCATCAACACCGAACTTATTCAGTTTCGATTGAAGCTCCTCAAGCCCTTCATCAGCCTTGGCTTCCGTTACAATGTTGTTTTCTATTCTAAGTCTTACTCCCTTTATTCCATCGACAACCGCCACATCACAGAAGATATCACCATTGATGCTGTTGTCTTCGGGAATTACGGCAAGGCAACCGCTTGGTATGCTGAAATCGGCCTGTCCATTGCCGTATGAAGCCGATGAAAATGGACCGGCATTAAGCATGAACTTGTCTCTGCTCAATTTAACGCTTAGCTCGTTGTGATGGCTGCTGAATATCCTCAGGGAATTATTCATCAGAAGATAATCCGCAGTATGCTTCATTACGGTGTAATCTGCACTTTTCAGTGATGCAGCGTTCCAATACATCTGCAGCCTTTCCATTGTCTTCGAATCCGTGAAGAAGTCCGCCTCGAACTGAAATATCTGAAAGTGGGCGTATCTCATTTTGTCATTCAACATAAACGCGCGCTTAGTATTGAAAATGGTATCGTTTACGGCCTTGACCCTCTCCTCGGGAATTTCCGCTAGATTGGGACTAATAGGCTTTCCGATTTTTATAAATACAGTCAGCCACTTGAGTACTTCGGACTTGTATTGCGAATCAAGCTGTATCCTTTCGGTGGGTAGCGAGGACCAGAAATCCTGGACAAGATTACTACTCAATAATTCGGATCGGTATTCCGCACCGATATTGCGTAATTTTGTAACGAATTTCTCGAGATATTTCGAGGTGTTATGCTGATATTGCAGCAGTACCTTGTCGTTTTGAGTGATTTTCAGGCAATCGTCCACGATCATGTCAATAGAATCATCTATCTTGTCTTCCATTTCCGTGAACTGAAGCTTTTCAAGATAAGCACAGCTGAAAGAAATATCCAGTTCATCATTTTCTTCTCCTACATTACTAAGGATCAGAAAATGCTTGGCCGTTGAACGAAAGAACTTCTTCACAATTCCGTGTACCTGTTCAGTGCGTACGATCTCGGCAAGACCGCGTTTCTCGAGCTTATTGAGGTAATACGTAGCCAGCTGTGCCTTGATTCCCAGAACCTTGGCAATGTCTGTGCCGGAATACTCCTGCTCCCTGAGAATATTCAGAATGGCGTATGCATTCTTGTTCCCCAACAGCAGAAGATCCTCGTGATCGGATAGAATTCGCAGTCCTTTCATAGTCCTCCTTGAATCGTACAGTAGATAGTTTAGCATCGATATAGAAGCTTGTCAAATATGTGTGGATTGAGATTTTATTATGTCGTATCTATTATGCCTTTAAATAAAAAGCCATTTTAGAAAGGAGGGACTTTTGATTTCAATGTTTTCAAGACCTATGCTCAATGTCAATGGAATCCCAATCTAAGAAAATGGGTGTACCGTGCTAAAAACTGTTCTTTTGATCGGATTCGCAATCTTCCTGTCAACCACTGTTCAATCCGAAAAGGACGATGCTGATAGTCCTTCCATCAACACCGATTTTGTCCAGTCTCGATTGAAGCCGATGAAAATGGACCGGCATTTAGATCTTCCGGCAGATCCGTATTTCTGGCGGACTTGACATCCAAATATTATGCACATATTATCCCTTTACGTAAAATTCTATTTTTAAGATAAAATGGTACTCGTTTCTTAGGAAGTAATATGTGTGTGCATGTCTATAAGGGATCTGTAACTTTAAACGAGAAGGGAGAATAATGAGATCGTTTTCACTAAAGGGCAGTTATTTATTACTGTTTCCTGCACTTTTGGTTGTATCTATATGTTCCGGGTCGGAACTTGAGAGGATTACATGTTCAACTGAGCAAACCGATGCAGGACCACCTGTGGAATTTATGGTTCATAATATCGGTAATATGGTGATGCCTGTCTCCAATGCTGGCATTTGGGGTGATCCTCAAGCTAACTATCCGACCTTGGAATGGCCATATGAATCGCTCAGCAGCTACATGTACTATGGTGGATTATGGTCATGCTGTTATGGAGTAATAATATGAAGGTATGCGCCATCCTCTTGATTATTCTACTTTCATTCGCATATGCGGAACAAGAGAGAAAATTCTGTTTTCTGATCTCTCCAGGTTTGCCGGGATTCGCTATACCGGAAGTTGCCTTCGAGATGAGAATCACCGCTAAGGATAGAGTAGGACTCGCCTTGGGTTGGATCGTCACAGCTCCTTTACCTCAGTTAACCTACACCAGGCTAGAGGGTAAACTGGAGCTTAGAGCCACTGCCGGCTATTATCCGGCCCGTACTGATGATACTGACTTATTTCCCAACTTATTTGGACACGGTCTACTAACCACCGCCACTATTGGTTACAGGAGCGAATCTCAAAGTGGTTTCGTTTTCCGTGTAGCCGGAGGGATTGGTTATGTCATAGAGGAGCAATCAGAAAACAATAAATATACAGCTGTTGGTCAGATAGGTATTGGATATGCCTTTTGATTAATTTCTTTTCCTGACTTGCGGTATGGTCAGTTTCCGGGATCACCCGGGAACCACAAGCTTCTAGAATGCTGGTTTCAGTCAGAGAACTCACGAATATTGGAACTGATAAGCAATTTCGGAAGCTGTTGCGGATATGTTGAAAACAAGTTTCCTAGTATTAGTGTCGATTCGCTTTCAGGGAGGAAATAAATTCATGTGCGAGAATTTCTTTGTACTCTCATACTTTCATTTGTATTGACTGTACCGGCAATTGGACAGTCTTCGGACATCGCCTGGTCTTTGACACTTGGCGATAGAGAGCCGGACGCTGCTTTTGGAGTTCTGGAACTTGAAAATGGCGGTTTCATGGTGCTGGGCAGCACGGAGTCTTATGGAAGTGGTTATGGTGATGTATGGTTGCTGAAGCTTTCCGAGGATGGGCAGGTTGCGTCATTCCAGATGGGGATTATCTGATGGGAGGATATTCGTATTCATCAACCGGTATGTCCTTTGATTTCTATCTGCTGGAAGTGGACAGGACAGACGGGCTGGAATGGCAGACAACCTACGGTTCGGAGATGCTTGAAGAAATGATGGATATGATACTTACAAGCGATGGAGGATGTATCATGGTGGGTCTTACGTTCACTAAGATTCTGCATGATACTGATTTGTACATCATTAAAACGGAACCGTTGACCCTGGATCCCCAGGAGCGTCCGGAACCCCTGCTCCCGCCTGAGAGTTTTTCCTTCAGGGTCTACCCTAACCCGCCGGAGGCAGCTTCAATCATGTTTCTGGAATACCAGATGCCTGTTGCAGGAAGCGTACATGTAGATCTGTACGACTTGCGAGGCCGAAGAGTATCCACCGTCGCTGAGCAATACTTTCCAGCAGGTATTCACACTGTTGAATGGAGTATCGGCTCAACAGGATCAGCTATACCCGCAGGGGTGTACTTCCTGAAAATGAACTGCAACGAAACACAGTTGATAGAGAAACTTGTTATACTGCAGTAACCCGGGAAGGGTATGTTGAGAAGTGCCACATAGTCATCATGTTCGCCAAGATCCACCGGATCGGTCAGGCAGGAAATACCTGCGAGAATGAGCAAAATCAGGACTATCGGTTGAAGAATTCTTAACATTGAATCCAGTTCACTTCCTACAAACCTTTATTATTTACTGAGGGTATAAATCACTACATAAAATTACCATAATTGACTTTCTTGTCGATGTCTATCTTTTACTTCAGTATATGCAGTGGTCTTGAAGAACAAGATCAGAACATCCAGAAATCAATATCCTTTTTCGTTGCCCGTACGCGCATTTCTTCGACACCTGAATCCGCTGTTTCCCGGACAGCCGGCCAGAGAAGAATCTCATTTTCTATTATCTCATCAGGCAGGTGATCGATATTGTACTCGTCACCAGTAACCGGTTTCAAAAGCATGCGAAATGCTATTTCACGTATCATTTCACTATCCTGGCGATAAGCTGCCATGATCAGTTCGATATAGGAGTATTTTCTTCCTCCAGCAATGGAGACTTCT
>DAOWNO010000312.1 GCA_030642525.1 Candidatus Aegiribacteria sp. | reverse complement strand
TGATAGAATTCATTTGGCAAAAAATTAGTGTCAAGTGTAAAGATTTGACCCCTATGTTCTGATGATGTTTTCAAGGTGTGTGGCGAAAGTCTGATCTCCCGGTTTTTCCTGGATTTTATCAACTTTTAACGGAGTCCACCCACCGCTATAGGAAACAAGAATGTGTCCTTCTTCACCGGTCACCATCTGTTCAACATCCTTATGCAGGCAATCAATGATTCTGCTTATTACGGGATGGGGAAAAAGGCCTGTCCAGCGCGGCTCGTTATCTTCGTACCACTGCTGACTCCCGGCAGAGATAATGATCCTGTTGGGATTAATACGCTCGATGTAACGAAGGTCGGTACCATGCATGCTGCCGTGATGAGAAGATCGCAGAAGATCACACTTCAGCTGATCAGAAGTATCTTTTCGCTCAGCCAATCCCAGAGCATCCGGTACGAACTGGATTCTGTGAGTACGGGGGAACTCCTCTGTGATTTTTCCCCAGGATTCATATTCAGCGTCACCGGCGAGGATCGCATATGAAGAAAGCAGTTTGAATTTCAGCACCACCGAAGCATTGTTCTTGTCAACACCGAATGTGTCAAAGCGGTTTCTAAGGTCAATCGAAGGAGCAAGGACGGTCACATGTACCCTGCCAAAATCAAACTCGGATCCGGCTGCCAATCGCATGAAGGATACATTATGGTTCAGGATTAGTTTCCTCAGGGTGTTATTGTACCTTGAGGATGTTGTTCTGAATCCGCAATCCCAGAAGGAATCAAGCCTGTTCCTGGATGAATCCTCAGAATCAGCGTACTCGTCAAGGAATCTTTTCAATGCGCCGTAGTGATCTTCATGCGGATGGGTAACGCAGGCGAATTCGATGCGGTACATATCTGAATCCTGATCTGTTCTTATCTTGATCAGTTCCCGCAAATAGTCCAGCACAAGTTCCGGGCCTTTGCGTGGGCCAAAATCGATAATACCGAATCTTGCCATGGATGGAGAACCGTAATCAGGGAACTCTACTATTGTTGCATCGCCGTGACCTACGTTTAGAAAGTGAAACCTGAGATATTTATTCCTGATCATTTTCCACCGCCCGCCGCGTTTGTTCTCAGCAGTATCCCGTACATCGTAGAGGAGGCTTCCCTTGCCTGTTTTGTGAAATTCAGCCACCGGGAGGATGGAACCGTCAGGACTTTTTCCAATCCCTCTCTCCCATTGAAAGCTTTACTCCAGATCCTGTCGAACTGTTTCTGATGAAACATGAACTGAAGGAAAACCATGTCTTCCGCGAGAACCCGCGGTATTTTCTTCGATGTATACTCGTCCTGTCTCAAAAGCAGGTTCCTCTGCGTAAGCATTTCAATTAACATGTCCGCTCTGACCCATGACTGAATTTCATCGACGGATTCATCCCACCAGCTGAACACATCTCTGACAATGATCCCCGGATCGCTCATGCAGGATCTCCAGAATTTCAGGCAGGAATCGGAACCCCTGGTGACAGTAACCTGGATTTCTTCCGGTTTCTCAGAATATCTTTCCCTGAAAACATCTTTTCGGCAAATATGCCACCTGAGCAATGCAACCGGCTTTTTCATAATACTCTCCTGTCATGTCCGGAAATCTCTCGGACCGATAGCCTTCTTTATTATTCCAGCCCAACGAACCAGCGGTTCTTCTTCTTCGCCGGATGCAGCCTTAACCAGAGATCGTCAGGCAGATAGACATTGGTATCGCAGTACTCACATATGATAATTCTTTCCTTTCCATCAATCATCAGAGATCCGCCGCATTGAGGACAGCTGAATGCGACTGGCCCTGACAGCCCTTGGGGCTCACTGGTGTTTTCAATATCAGGCAATGCTCCCACGATCAGTTTCGCTCTGCTCATAGCTTCTTTGAACCATTCCGGAGCTGGAAATACCGGCGTCTCAGCCCCGCAGTCCGGACAGACAAGCATATCCTGTCCGGTATATTCAGTTTCCATATCAAAATCTCTCTTACAGCCCCTGCAGTACGCCTTTAATCTCGCGTACATCATGGTCATGTTGAAATGACCGAAGATCGTGCTGCTTGATCCCTCTCCTTCTTCAAACTCATTCACAACCTTATTCTGCACATCCTCCAGTAGATCCTTCCAGACATCTTCGGGAAAATCGATCTCTGACTGGCAGCTTAGACAGAGAATTTTCCTGTATGGTCCATCAATGTGAACAGGGGAATCGCAATACGGGCACTTGATACTTATCTCTATAACCGCCCAGTTCATATTTTTCTCCTTTGGCCGGATTCCATGTAACTCATTCTCTCGATCTGTATCGCTTTACAATGTACCTTGTTTTCCTGTGACTTCCGTTTTTGCTTTCCCATTCATTACCGATTATCAGACTTCCGCGAATGTCTGCAGGATAGAGTCTGAGAACTTTCTTCAGCAACGATGAAAGTTCATCGATAAACTGGTACCGCGGATTGAACCTGTAAAGAAGAGTTCTTCCTTTAAAGCAGCTAAGGAGTATTTCACCTGCTTCAAGCCTTTTCAACTGTTTCTGAACGGGGTCAAGGCTTGTTTGGAAGAATCCGGCAATCTCACGTGCATAACCGGAGCCCCGTGCATGAATGAAGAGCAGAACCTGTTCACGGATAGCGGATCCAAGGAGCGGTTCAAGCATAGCGTTCTCTAATATAGGTCATATGTTCTGATTTGTAAGACATGTGTACTATTATAGCGTACACTGATCTGATGAGCAATACAGTACTGAAATATTCGCTGTCCAGTTTCAGCGGATGGATATATGCATCGTTATGCTCATTGTACAATCAGAAAAACCGATTCCGGAATAAGCATTGCAAAGATCTCAAATTGAATCATCGTTCAGGATTGAGCCTCCAGAGCCCCTTAACCCGTCTCTGAAGGGTCAGCCATAATACCGCAC
>DAOWNO010000146.1 GCA_030642525.1 Candidatus Aegiribacteria sp. | reverse complement strand
GGTTACTGAATTAGAAAAAGATTTTCATAATAAAGACTCATCAATCACGATACTCACACAGAAGAGAACCGGAAATGGTTATTACCGGACTGATACGCTCATCTGGACCGATTGCATCAAACAGCTCTACATGCTCCTCAAGATTCTCCGGAAGCGGATCATCCATTAAGAAGTAAATATACTGCACATCCATTCTGTCAAGTATTTCCAGTTCATCTTCAAGACTGTTGTCCAGAAATAACTCTATCCCGTCAGGATGGTTTTGTGCAACAATTATTACATGATCGGAAAAGTACCGCTCGGGCCTCCACATGGAAAGAATCCTTGAGCCGTCCGGAAGATTCTCATTCATCCACAATTGAAGAGGAAGAGCAGGTGGATAATCATTTCCTTCAAACTCAAGCGTATCCGGATTAGCTGCAAATCTACAAATGAACTCAATCCTGCCGATAATAGATGATGTAATCATGATGAGAGGAAGCAGTACGATAAAAACGATTTTCATCCTATCTCTCAAGAAGTACAATCCTGATACAGCCATTACGGGCAGGAATAATATCGCATATTTTGCTCCCCATTCAACCGGATCAAATAAAATACAACTGATAACTGCATAAATCATCACAGATATAAGAAGAGATATTACTTTTCTTCGTTTCCCAGCTGTTTCATAAACACAACCCGCCAGAAACAGCAACCCCGGAAAACCCCAGGATTTGAACAGCCAGAACATATTGACAATAATCGATGCATTGCCATATGACCTTACTGCATATAAACAAGGTACATACTCAAATGTCCATCTTTCAACTGTTGAAAAACCCGGAAAATGAGAGGGATAGAATGGTTCTCCGGTGATGAAGTAATTCCTTAATGCGAATATCAGAGGAACAATCATCATGAGAATAAATCCGGGCAGATAGTAATTCCGCCATCCATCTTTCCATCTTATTGATGTCAAAAGGAATGGTAGAATGGCACATAAGACAAACACTGCTGTAAGTTTTGTTGCTACCGACAGGCCAAGTAAGAACCATGTCAGCATGGATATTCTTTTATCATCGCAGATCAGCCATTTTTTAAATATCTCTGCAAGGGCAGCTGTAATAAGAAACAATACCGTCATATCAATTTTTGCCCATGATCCCCATTTAACAAGTATTGGAGAGGACAAACATACAATAAGAGCCAAAAGATAACCGGCAGCCTTTAATCCTGCTACTTTTGCTGCAACTATGAAAGATCCTGTTAAAAGACTCATCTGGAATAATTGCAGCATGCTGAGCTGATCCATTCTCCCTGCTGATAACGAAGCTGGCCAGACTGCGAGCATTTCTCCCAACAGTGGAAAAAATGAAAATTCAGTTTCGGACAAAAAATACATTCCACCGGCATCGAGCCACCTGTCAGGTTGAACAGCGTATGTAATCAGCGGATCAACCATGCCGTGCGGCAGCACTGAATGAAATATGCTTGACAGCAGCAATACTAAAAGTAAAGCAGCCGCAGGTACCGTAATCCAGTATGGCAATTCAGATTTAAGAAAATCGAAAGAAGCAGTTCTGTGAATTATCAAAGCGCCATATATTGCCGGAATAATCACCAGAAATGGTAAAATACCGCGAGTAAGCATATTCAGCTGAGACAGTAGAAACGTAAGAAGAATGTATGCCAGAATACCGACAACAAGTTTGGGTATTGAGCTATTAATTCTGCTGCGAATAATATACTTATGAGCAAACGTACCCATACCGTGAAATGCAAGCCAGATGATGGATATCCTCACTAACAGCCATAAGGCTTGTATGATCCGTGGCAGATTATCCAGTATTACTCCACCTTTCTGTGCTGTTTGCAATTCAACTGTTACTAATTTATATCAGCCTGAGTACAAGATGGAAAGCCGGTTATATGAATACTGAGAAATATGCGTATTCCAGAAACAGCATTCTAATGCTTATACTGCTGGCGGGTATCATTATCTCTACTTTCCATCCGTACCCGTACGACAATGTTGTAACCCGATGGGCTTTGGCAAGACAGCTGATCGATAACGGTTCCATCATCATAGATCCGTATACTGATTATACAAGCGACAAGGCTTATGCTGACGGTCATTATTATTGCGACAAGGCAGTACTTACATCGATTATCGCAGCAATACCTTACGGAATATCCAGAACCATAGCCAGTACAGCGGGATTCGAAATACCACAACCAGCTTACAGATATATTGCTGAGCGTCTTTCCGTGGGTATTTCTTTCATACTTCTTATGCTCTTCCTGATAAAGGAACTCAGGAGATCAGGGAAATCCATGATACTTCCGGTGCTGGCTCTCAGTGCGGGAAGCATTCTTCTACCCTACTCAACCCTTCTTTACGGCCATGTTCCGGCGGCATTCTTTCTCTTTATGAGTTTCTATTGCCAGAACAGAGAGAAATATCTGCAAGCGGATATCTTCGGCGCACTGGCTGCCGCAACAGAATTCCCTGTGATACTTCCATTTTTAATACTTGCAGCCTATCGCGGCAAAAAATACTGGAACCCCGCAAAAATTCTGCGCCTTGCGGGAGTTATCCTGTCTGCATTCCTTCCTCAGCTTATTCACAACTGGTTAGCCTTCGGCAGCCCTTTAACCATGGGTTACTCACTGGAAACGGTCGAGGCTTTCGAGGGAATGAGTCAGGGACTTTTCGGTTTCACCCTCCCTGCCCTTAAATCTTTCTACCTGATTCTGCTATCTCCTGAAAGAGGTCTTTTCTTCTACATGCCCTGGGCAGCTCTGGCATTCGCGGGATTTTTCATCGGCAAGCGCTTTACTTCAGTACTGAAAACAAATCCACTTCCATTGATAACGGTTTCATACATCCTGCTCTTCTCTGCTTACTATATGCCGACAGGCGGGTGGGCTTTCGGTCCAAGGCATTTGATTCCAGTCATACCATTCTTCGCTATAGGGCTTGCCAGATTCATATCCATAAGCAGAAAACATCTGTTCACGGCTGTCGTTCTAGTGCTGCCATCGATACTCATCGCGCTTATCGGAACTTTTGGAGAGATTCATCAACCCGTTCATCCGTTTGAAAATCCACTTCCTCTGCCTCAATTACATATCGGTCTTTCAATGATGCTTGACGGTCATCATTCACTCTGGCTGTTTGGTTCTATGGGAGCTTCTATCATAACAATTGTTCTGCTCCTTCTCTGGGGAACTGTACTGAAAAAAAGTAAGTTCACCTGGAAGGGAATCGTTGGATTACTACTATGGTTCCTGCTTATCATTCCATCAGCATTCCAGCACCTGGGTGGAAAAACAGATTACTACAGGGGAACTCTTGCGCAGCACAGACACGAATGGGCTCTTGCTGCCGAATACTATAAAGCTGCATCTGAAGATCCTTCTGCGCCTGAAATAGTCCTTGACAAGTATGAATTCTGCAGATCAATGTATTTGAATGAAGCAAGTTATAAAATAGAATTTTAGATTACAATGATTTAGAACCTTGCGTCAAGGTTTGACTCGACCATATACTGCATTGTATGATTATTTAAGGATAATGCATCAAACATTAAGGATATTAATGTGATAAATTTTGCAGTAACAGGAGTGGCCGGATATATAGCTCCAAGGCATCTTGATGCTATTACAACCAACGGTCACAGAATCGTCGCCGCACTGGATCCGCATGATTCCGTTGGCATTCTGGACAGGTACTGTCCGGATGCGAGATTCTTTCCCGAACCGGAAAGATTCGACCGGCACATAGAAAAACTTCGAAGAACAGGTGAAGATACTCGGATCCACTGGATGAGCATCTGTTCGCCTAATTATCTTCACGATGCACATATCAGAATGGCTTTCCGTGTCGGAGCTGATGTTATCTGTGAAAAACCAATTGTTCTTAACCCATGGAATCTCGACGCTCTTCAGGAACTCGAGGGTGAATCAGGCTGCCGTGTCTGGTCAGTTCTGCAGCTTAGACTTCACCCTTCGATAATCGCTCTGAAAAAGCGGATCAGTGAAGATAATCCCAGCAGGAAATATGAAATCGAGCTGACATATATAACACCACGAGGACCGTGGTATCTTTCCTCCTGGAAGGGTAATCTAGAACGCTCAGGCGGACTTGCCACAAATATTGGTGTTCACTTTTTCGATATGCTTATCTGGATCTTCGGAGCTGTAGAAAAGAGTGAAATCCACATATCTGAGCAAACCAGCTGTTCGGGATTTCTTGAACTCGAGAAAGCAAAGGTCAAGTGGTATCTTTCAATAAGCAGAGAAGATTCACCGCTGGTCAATAAAAATAGCGAACCTTCAACCTATCGAGTTATTTCCATCGATGATGATGAATTGGAATTCACGCAGGGATTTACGGGTCTCCACACTCAGCTGTATGAAAAAACTCTTGCCGGATCAGGCTTCGGAATCGAAGATGTACGGCCATCAATACAGCTGATACATGACATCCGTAAGTCAGAACCGATTGGAATCAACAAGAACTCGCATCGATTTGCATTAAGGTAAGGATTGATATGTCCGATTTTTTCGTTCACGAATCAGCTTATGTCGATAATGGCGCCATTATCGGCAGGGGAAGCAGTATCTGGCATTTCAGCCATATCATGTCCGGATCTGAACTTGGCGAAGAATGTACCCTTGGTCAGAACGTCTTTATTCAAAGCAATGTGAAAATCGGTAATTACTGCAAGATACAGAACAATGTTTCTGTTTACGAAGGAGTAACTCTCGAAGATTACGTTTTTTGCGGACCTTCGATGGTCTTCACCAATATTAAAGACCCCAGATGCAAATACCCTCAGAGAGGTACTGAGTTTTATGTTAAAACGCTGATTATGGAAGGGGCATCAATCGGAGCAAATGCCACTATCGTATGCGGCCATACTATCGGCAGACATGCTTTGATCGGTTCCGGAGCTGTAGTAACCAGTGATGTTCCGGATTATGCTCTTATGGTTGGTGTTCCCGCAAAGCGAGTCGGATGGGCATGCGAATGCGGTAAAATTCTGCCTGAATTCAACAAGGAGATTCAGTGCCCCAGATGTGGAATAGAGTATTATATGGACGAAAACGGACGGTTGATTAACAATGTACAGGGATAAGAAAATAGGCATCGTGGTTCCGGCATACAATGAAGAAACGCAAATCGAGTACACCATCCGCTCAATGCCGGTTTACGTAGACAGAATAATCGTAATCGATGACAGAAGCAAAGACCGCACTGCGGAAATCGTCGAGAACCTGGCGAAAAGTGACGACCGTATCCATTTAATTCGCCATAAGAAGAACAGAGGAGTTGGCAAGGCTATAGGAACCGGTTACATCTGGTGCAGAGAAAACAATATTGATATCGCTGTAGTGATGGCCGGCGATGGTCAGATGGATCCCGATAATATGCCCGCACTTCTCGATCCGGTTGTGGAAAACCGTACTGATTATACCAAGGGCAATCGCCTTATTACAGGAGAGGCATGGAAGAAAATCCCGCATATTCGGTACCTCGGCAACTCCGCTCTAACATTCCTGACGAAGATAGCCTCCGGATACTGGCATGTTACTGATTCTCAGACCGGATACACGGCATTGAACCGCAGAGCCCTCCACCTGCTTCCCCTTGAAGACATTTACCCGCGGTATGGCATGCCAAACGACTTCCTCGTAACATGTAATATCTACAACATGCGGGTGATGGACGTGCCCATCAACCCGGTTTACGACATAGGAGAAAAGAGCGGCATCAAAATATTCAGAGTTCTTTTTACCCTGCCTCTGCTGCTTCTGCAACTGTTTTTCCGTCGCATGGTTCAGAAGTACATTATCCGTGATTTTCATCCTCTGATTTTTTTCTATACCTTCGGCTTTTTTCTTTTCCTGCTTGATATTCCCTTAATTATTCGACTTTTCTATTTCTGGGCAACGACTTCGTATATCCCGAAGATAAACGCCCTTGCCATACTTTTCTGCACCTTCATGGGAATGCAGTCGATACTCTTCGCGATG
>DAOWNO010000167.1 GCA_030642525.1 Candidatus Aegiribacteria sp. | reverse complement strand
GTTGGCTTTCCCGTCTGCAGGTGGAGCTTTGAGCGCGATTTTGAGTGTTCCGTCAGCCATTCTTCCCCTGACTTCCGTCCTGGATGCCCGGGGAATGACCTTGATCTTCAGATGTATTGCATGCTGTTTACTGTTTACCTGTTTGCCATATTCAGGCATTTTATTAACTTTTTAATACTCGTCTTAAAATTAGTGTATTTCGTCACTATTTAATGGTTTGGCTTCCTCAATAAGCATTATCGGAATATCATCCTTCACTTCATATACAAGGGCACAGGAATGACATATGAGCACCTCTTCAGGATCCGTTCTGTATTCCAGTTCGCTCTTGCACTTCGGACAGGCAAGAATAGAAAGTAATCTTTCATCAAGCATAATACACTCCTAAATTACGAAAACACCGTCATCGATAATCTTATCCTCTGTACCATCTTTCCTGACACCGAAAACGGATACATCTTCTGAGCCGATCATGAAATCAGTGTGAACGAGAGATGAATTGCACTTCGCCGCTTTCAGTTCTTCATCGGACATCCTGGTTCCGTTCTCAATGCAATCAGCGTAGCCGTTGCCAAGAGCGATATGACATGACGCGTTTTCATCGAACAGAATGTTGTGGAATATCTTTCCACTTCTGTAGATTGGTGAATCTACGTCAACAAGAGCCACTTCGCCGAGAGCCTTTGCGCCTTCATCGAATTGAAGGTACTGATCCAGCACTTCTTCATTCATGTCAGCTCCGAATTCAACTACTTTACCTTCTTTGAATCTGAACCACGCGCCTTCAACCTGTGAACCAAGCACTTCCACAGGGCGTGTTGTCCTGACTGTTCCGTCGGTTCGGGTATGGTCGGGAGTGCTGAATATCTCTTCTGTCGGAATATTCGGAAAGAACACGATACCGTTTTGATTAACACATCTTCCACCTGCGAAAACCCTGTTTGGAGCCATTCCGACATACAGGTCGGTTCCAGGACCAATGAAATGTATCTTGTCATAGCGCATTCTGTTCATGTGTTCAGCTTTTCTCTTGAGTTCGGTATCGTGCTCGAGCCATGCTTTCGCCGGATCATCCCGATCCAGGCGGAGAATCGGTATGAGCACATCCCATATCCGTTCTTCCCAGTTCTCGGAATCTCCAAGAACCTTTGCTGCCCAGGCCTCGGTTGGATACAGACACACATTCCATGCGATCCTGTTAGCTGAAATCCCCTTCAGAAATTTCTGCATGGTCTGTGAATTAACCTTGCTTGCCCTGCCAAGACGTCTGGAATCCACACCTTCCATAATATCGGGACTCTCCGGACCTCTCAGAGAAATACTGCTCCAGGAATCCCTGAGATAACTCTCATACATATTCTCCAGATGAGAGGGCACGAAATCAAGGTATTCATCCTTTTTTACTTCGTCCAGGCGCATTCTGCCTAATACAGGATCAGAGTATTTTACAGAAACCAGAGAAGCTCCGCTGTCGTACGCGGTGCGAACAAGTTCCCTGACAAATGCCTTCTGCCCTATCTCAGTTCTTATGAGTAGAGGTTTGCCCTCCTGTTGATTGATAGCGGTTCTTATGATTATTTCCGCATACTTCCTGTGAAGTTCGTCTCTGTTCATGATTCTCCGATCACATTAAAACAATCCTAGAAAATCTATTCCGAGCGCTCTGTAACTTTTTCCCCCGGTTTCAAGTATATCGATAAACTGCAGTGATATTCTGACCTGTCCAAAACTCTCCCAGTACACTTCTCCGCTCAGAAAGCCACCTCCTATATCAAAACGGACTGAGTCAGCCTCATCTGTAGCAAAATCGTACTCAAACGCCAGTCCGAATCCACCTGGAAACGATTTGTCCAGACCTGTCCAGACACCGGCGTGCACAAGCTCCCTGACGTCGGTGCTGATACCGAAGTGGAAGGCCATATCACCACCGATAGTCCGGAAATTCTTGCTGAAGGCCAGATAAAGATCCCTGGCTTTTCGTATGTACGATCCACCGCTTCGAACTGCTTCCGGTTCATTATCAAATCCAAGAACCATGCCGGGAAGAGGTACGGTTTCATCAAGCAGCCGAAACCTTGCTTTGAGATATATATGCTCAAACCATGACGGGTCATTCATACCGGTAATATTCCATCCTCCGTAACCAAGACCCGCTGCAAGCCTCTGTATTATACCCACGCAGAATGAAAACCTTAATCCATCATTCGGAAATGTGTTCACGGAGATGCTGTAAGTCCTGGGTGCGACAATGCCCGCAGTTGGTTCATGTACGATTCTCATCAATTCTCCGGAACCGCCGGCTCCGGCAAACAGAAACAGCAGAATGATCAGAGTAATCTTCCTCATAAGCGCGGCCCTCTTCCCCTGGACAGAGATACGGATTCATTCCCCAGAAGTTCTCTCAGTTCTGAAATCAGTTCAGCACCAGGATCAACTCTCAGAGATCTGGAACGTCCAACGACTTTCCATCCTGACCTGTGTTTGATAATAACCGATACTTCTCCCTTGCCCGAATTGTTCCTGAGACAATCTACCGCTTTCTCAAGCAGGTCCATTCTGGGGTTGCTGCCATCTACCATTATAGTCACGCCGGCTCTCAGAATAGACCTGACCTTGTTCAGCGGAAAAATCTTTCTGGCGCTGAAACGGCTGTCCCCCCTTCTTCTTGACACTTCACCATCCATCAGAACAAGACAATCCGGTTCAAGCAAATCGCCGAATTCTTTAAGAGTATCACTGAACACAACGACCTCACTTGTACCCCGGCAACCTTCTACCAGCACAAAAGCCATGTCACCATGTTTTGTGGGAATGATCTTCTTCTTCAGGATCATACCGGCGGTAGTTATGAGTTTCCTGTCGCTCTCATGAGCCAGTTCAATCGGCTCGTTGGAAAAACTGTCAATTTCATCGGAATACATTTCAAGAGGATGACCGGTCAGATAAAATCCGAGAAGTGATTTTTCCAATCTGTACTTTTCTTCCAGAGATAATTCTTCCTTTTCCCTTAATGCCGGCGCATGATTAATAGAATCCTCTTCGCCGTCGTCCAGTTCACCGCCGAAAAGAGACATCTGTCCTGCTTCAATGTGCCTTCTGACCGATATTCCATAACTTATCGCGTGCTCCACTGAATCAAGAAGAGTCGCTCTGTTTTTGCCGAAACAGTCCATTGCTCCCGCGCCAATGAGAGATTCAACAGCCTTCTTATTGATTACTCCATTCCCCAGCCTCGCGCAAAGATCAAAGATACTGTCAAATGGTCCATCCTTCTCTCTTGCCTCCACAATCTCGGATGAAGGTCCCTCTCCTACATTCTTGATCGCGGAAAGCGCATAGACTATCCCGCCTTCCTGATCGACATCGAACTTGACTGAACTGTAATTAACGGATGGCGGATTCACTGTAACGCCAAGCCGTGAGCACTCCTCAATGAGGGGAGTAATCCTGTCGATCTTGCCTATCTCACTGGTAAGACACGATGCCAGAAATTCTGAAGGGTAGTTTACTTTCAACCATGCGGTCCAGTAGGCAAGCGCCGCATAACAGACAGCGTGAGATTTATTGAAACCGTATCCGGCGAATTTTTCAATAAGGTTAAATATCTTCACAGCTGTTTTTTTCTTCACATTCCTGCCGGTGGCGCCGCTGATAAACTTCTCCCGCATCTGAGCCATGACTTTCGGATTCTTCCGCGACATCGCGCGTCGGAGCGTATCCGCTTCCGCCATGGACATACCGGCCAGAAGGTTCGCTATCCTCATAACCTGTTCCTGATAGATTATCACTCCGAATGTAGATGAAAGAACTTCCTCCAGATCAGGATGTGGAAATGTGATGGTAAAGTCGGATGAACCGGATTCAATACCTTTCTTGTTTTCAGCATACAGATCTATCATGGCCATGGAACCCGGGCGGAAAATAGCTACGGCGGCAACAATGTCATTGAAGCTGTTGACCTTTATTTTTCTCAAAGCATCACGCATGCCGGAGCTTTCCAGCTGAAACACACCTGCTGTCTCACCTCTGCGCATCAGTTCAAGAGTCTTCCTGTCATCGAATAACAGGTCTTTTACTCTGAAATCCGGATCTCGCCTGCGAACCAGTCCCTCAGCCCGATGAATAATCGTCACGTTTCGAAGACCTAGCAGATCAAGTTTAAGAAGACCTACTTTTTCTGCGCTTTTCTTTTCGTATTGGGTTGTAATCCCCTCTTTTGAAGAGCAAAGAGGAACATATTCGCGAAGATTGCCAGGGGTTATTATGACACCGGCTGCGTGAACTCCGGAATGCCTGGCGATATTTTCCAGAGTATAACCATAATCGAAGAGTTTCTTAATTTCCTTCTCTTCCCTGACTCTACGCGAAAGCTCCGGAACACTTTTTACAACTTCCGGGAGAGGAGCGTCAGGGTTGGGAGCTGATGCCACCAGTTTAGCCAGAACATCTCCCTCCGAGACACTCATCCCCATGACACGCGCCATATCTCTTACCACAGATCTGTTTCTGATCCTGCTGAAGGTAATGAGCTGGCAGACATTTTCCCTGCCGTACATGTCGATGATGTGATCGATGATCTCACCGCGGCGTTCACAGCAGACATCTATGTCGATGTCCGGCATCTCCATCCGTGCGGGATTCAGGAAGCGCTCGAAGCTGAGGTCGTAATCAAGCGGATTTATATCAGTAATATCAACCGCGTATGAAACAAGGCTTCCGGCAGTTGAGCCCCTTCCCGGTCCCACCGGTATATCCATGGATCTGGCCCATCTCATCATCTCGGAGACTATGAGAAAGTAACCGGAAAAGCCCATATCGCCTATGATGCCGAGTTCGTGATCAAGTCTTTCGGTTTCCGGGGGATTCAATTCCCTGTCCAATCTCAGGGCAAGACCGTCAAAAGAGAGCCGATGGAGATAATCATCTGTGTCCGCCTCCCCTTCAGGAAGGGGATACTCGGGCAGAATGGGATCACTCTCGATCGAGCTGAATTCACATTTCTCCGCAAGTCTGACAGTATTTGAGACGGCTTCCGGTATCCATTCGAACAGTTTCCGCATCTCAAGCGGAGTTTTTACATAGAATTCAGCTGTTTCAAACCGCATGCGTCCCGGATCGTTCAGGGTCTTCCCTGTCTGGAGACACAGAAGCGCTTCATGTGCCTGATGATCCTCTCTTCGAAGGTAATGCGCATCGTTTGTCGCAGCAACAACAGCCCCGGTTTCCTTTGCCAGCTCAGCAAGAACGGGGAGAACCTTTGCTTCATCGGACAATCCGTGATCCATCAGCTCAATGAAGTAATTGGAAGGTCCAACAAGGTCCTGATAGAATCGGATAGTATCAACAGCTTTCTTTCTGCTGCCGGAAAGAAGATG
>DAOWNO010000195.1 GCA_030642525.1 Candidatus Aegiribacteria sp. | reverse complement strand
TATGTCAACTGTATCCGATAGTGCTGCATCTGACGGAATTTCCATCAGCGCAGGTCCTATGATCTCTAATCTTGAGCCTGCTGATGCCGGCTACGGAGAAAGATTTATGACACCGGGAACTGCAATAGGTCTTGCGGTAGATATTGATGCTCCGGGAATTCTGGATTTCAGAGTATCGGGAGAGTATTTCTGGAAGGATTCCGGCCCGGCTGAATGGGATGGTGAACTCAGTGCTTTTCTCATTTCCATCATGCCCCTCGCGAGCTTTCATCTCATGAAGGATTTCTCAGTCTTTGCCGGGGTTGGAGGAGTATATATCACCGGTAAGTACAGTGGCTCTGATGAATTCGGGGAGTACGTTGAAGCTGATGGAAGTGCCGCAGGTTTTGTTTTCGCAATCGGTGCTGAGGTTGTTCTTGTGGGACCGATATCAGGAAGACTTGAATACAGACAATGCTTTGCTGACCTGAAGACTGATAATGCGGTCATCGATGGACTGGAATCAACTGTATATCCTGCCGCAGAAACAGATCTGGGTAACTCGCAGTTCTGCATCACATTTCCTGTCAGTATTTTCGGAAGTGAGGAGTCTATCTTCTGAGATCGTTGACGTTATTAATGCTAACTATTAATATTTCTGGTTTCGGAGCCGGCGTAGCTCAGCTGGCAGAGCAGCGCATTCGTAATGCGCAGGTCAACGGTTCGATTCCGTTCGCCGGCTCCAGTCAACTTCTCAGGGATAATTTATGAAACCCATTATCAGCGGTTCCGGCATCAGGGGTATATTCGGCAGATCTCTGACTGTCAGGAATGCAGCAGAATTCGCTTCCGCTTTCGGTGTGCTTTCCGGAAGAGGGGATATCGTTATCGGTCGAGATACGCGAAGAAGCGGTCCAGCCGTTGAAGCTGCTGTATCAGCAGGCCTTATGGCTGTTGGATGCAATCCTCTTCATCTGGGAATTGTACCGACACCGACTGTTCAGCTTGAAGCAATGGATGATTCTGTCCGTGGAGGGATTTCGATCACATCCAGCCATAATCCGGGGGAATGGAATGCCTTGAAACTTATTGGTTCTGATGGTATTTTCCTTCGGAGTGATGATAGAATCAAGCTGATGAACATACTTGGTGAAGAAGTGAACTGGGTCGATTACAGGTCTGTTGGAATTCCGTCTGATCGCCCCGGATCCATTGGAAGGCACATCGAAAGGATACTCGATATTCCCTGGATAGTCCCGCAGGGGAAGCGTTATAAGGCTGTTCTGGATGTTACAGGTGGAGCGGCTGCCGAATTCGCAGTCGAACTTATGGATGAACTTGGGATCGATTCTGTTGTTATCAATCCATTCATGACGAAGGAAGGTGATTTTCCCAGAGTTGCAGAGCCGAATATTGATAGCTTGAAACAGCTCTCAGAAGCGGTTATCAGAGAGAACGCGGATATTGGATTTGCCTTTGATCCGGATGGGGACAGACTCGCACTGATCGATGAGAACGGCAGAATTATCGGAGAGGATTATACTGTTGCCCTGGCAATAGATTATGTGCTTGCTTCAAGACCCGGAAATGCTGTTGTTAATCTCTCAACTTCCAGACTTGCTGAAGATGCCGCGAAAAGACATGGCTGCCGTGTATTTCGCAGTCCTGTCGGAGAGGTGAATGTTGTCGAGGAAATGGAAATCCGGGACGCTCTGATAGGCGGAGAGGGGAATGGCGGAGTCATCGACAGGGTCTGTCATGCGGGGCGTGACAGCGGTGTCGCAATGGCCTGCGTGATATCTTTTCTCAGAAGCAATCCGGGCGCAACCATCGGATCCTGGGTCGACAGTTTTCCATCTTATACGATGTTCAAATATAAGAACCCTTTGACCGGGGAATTTGATCGGGCAATCGAAGGCTTCAAGAGGGAATATGGTCAGGCTGATGATATCAGGGATGGTCTTTGGTATCATAGAGAGAAAGGCTGGATGCATATCAGACCATCCGGTACAGAACCCGTGGTCAGATTTATCGCGGAGAACGCGAGCAGAGAAACTATTGAAAAGGATTTCCGGTCTTTCAGGAAAGTAATGGAGAAAATATGTGTGGAATAGTTGGATATGTTGGCAGCAAACCCGCAAGGGAAGTGCTTCTCGCAGGGTTGAAACGTCTTGAGTACAGAGGATACGATTCAGCGGGATATTCTCTCCAAATGCCCGATGAACTCGTTTGCAGAAAATGCCAGGGTCGCGTATGTGAACTTGAAGCAATCGATCCCGGAGACGCTGTTTCATCTACAGTCGGAATTGCTCATACACGGTGGGCAACACACGGAGAACCATCCTACATGAATGCACATCCTCTTTCTGATGAAACGGGCAGAATCTCCGTGGTCCACAACGGGATCATAGAGAATCACAAGGTTCTCAAAAAAGAGCTTCAGAAAGCAGGAGTACACTTTAAAACAGATACGGATTCAGAAATATTACCCATGCTGATAAGTCAGGAAGCCGGAAAGGGCAAGGATCTTTTCACTGCCGTGAAGGATGCGCTTGCACGGGTACACGGTACTTACGGTATTGTAGTTCTGTCTGCGGATGAACCCGATACTCTCGTTGCTGCCCGTTACGGAAGCCCTCTTGTTGCCGGTATCGGTGACGGTGAGTATTTCGTGACCAGCGACGTAGCTGCTATTGTTTCCCACACGCGTGAAGTTATCTACCTTGAGGAGGGCGAGGTAATAAAAATAGATCTCAAGGGTATTTCATCGGATAACGGGCACTCTTCGCTCATTCGTGAGAGGATCGAGTACGTTGACTGGGATATCACTGAAATTGAGAAGGATGGATATACCCACTTCATGCTCAAGGAGATATACAGTCAGCCCGAATCCCTCTCGAATGCATTCAGAGGCAGGCTTGATCTTGAACAGGGCACTGCTCATCTCGGCGGATTGAACATGTCGGAAGAAGAGATGCGATCAATTGACAGAATAGTCATAACTGCCTGCGGCACTTCCTGGCATGCGGCTCTGATAGGAAAGTACCTGATAGAAGCGCTTTCCAGAATTCCAGTGCAGGTGGAGTACGCATCAGAATTCAGATATAGAGATCCTGTCCTGACGCCCGGCACCGTAATGATCGTTATCAGCCAGAGCGGTGAGACAGCAGACACTCTTGCAGCTCTACGGCTGGCCGCAAAGAGGAAATGCAGGACTCTGGGTATTGTAAATGTTGTTGGCTCAACTATCGCTCGGGAAACAGACGCCGGAGTATACATTCACGCCGGCCCGGAGATTGGAGTTGCTTCCACAAAGGCTTTCACTTCGCAGGTCATGGTTCTTTCCCTGATTTCTCTCGCGTTTGGACGGGCAAGGCATATCTTGGACAGGAAGCAGGGTCTGGAATTCGTTCGGCAGATCATAGCCATACCGGAGAAAGTGGCGAAGATCCTGGATAACTCAAGTGAAATAGCGGAAATAGCCAGAGAATTCACATACGTTAACAATTTCCTTTATCTGGGGCGGGGAGTTAATTATCCGGTTGCGCTCGAGGGCGCATTGAAGCTCAAGGAGATATCCTACATTCATGCGGAAGGGTATCCCGCGGCTGAAATGAAACATGGCCCGATTGCTCTGATTGATGAAATGATGCCTATTGCAGTTATTGCCGTAAAAGGAGCTGCATATGATAAGGTGATTTCAAATATTGAGCAGGTAAAGGCAAGGCATGGCAGAGTACTTGCGATTGCCACAGATGGAGATATCGATATTGAATCGGTTTCCGACTGGGTGATACGGGTACCTGAAACATCTGATATGCTGGTGCCGCTGCTGACAGTGATTCCTCTGCAGCTTCTCTCATACCACATTGCGGTAAGCAGAGGTTGTGATGTGGACAAACCCAGGAATCTCGCCAAGAGCGTAACGGTAGAGTAATTCTGAATCTGCGGAATAGAATCCCCTGCCGGCTTCGGAATCTGGTAACGTTTTCCAGACGATTACTTTTCAGGTCCTGGGTTTTTCTCAGATTCTTTGGAAGACGGCTGTACAATAAATGGAATGATGACAGCGTATTTTTCTCTGCTGCCGCTATTTCATTCAATGTCCTGATAACAATTCTGCCGCTCGGATTGATGATTCTGATGCTAAGCGGGATTGCTCTTCAGAAGGATGTCGAACTGCAGCAGGGGTTGCAGAACTGGCTTGATACTGCAAATCCCCTTATCCCTGCATCTACAAGAGATGAAATAGAAAGTGCTATATTTTCGGGAAATGCCGGTATTCCGGGAATAATCGGCTTTTTCTTTCTTCTCTGGCTTGTAAGCAGGCTGTTCGGCACTATTCGAACAGCGTTTGATAAGATCTTCGAAGTTTCAAAAGGGCGGAATGTCGTTCTGGGAAAACTGTATGATTTTGTCCTTGCAATTCTTGTAGCGGTCTGTTTCATATCAGCGGTTATCTTTTCCACAATGGCAAAACTGGTCGTTGACAGCCCCCTTGGCGATATTGTATCACACTGGCCACTTATAGGACATCTGACCGGTGGAGGAATGGCTCAGGTTCTCGGTATTTCATTTACAATGCTGCTCTTTTTCACTTTCTTCCTGGCTGCTCCGAACAGGAAAGTGGGCAGGGGTCAGGCATTTCTTGCTACGGTAATTGCCACTTTTTTTGCCTGGCTTGGAACCCAGACCTATTTATGGATT
>DAOWNO010000230.1 GCA_030642525.1 Candidatus Aegiribacteria sp. | reverse complement strand
GTCCAGAGCTTCTGTCGTGGGTTCCGTATACAATTACACCTTCTACTCGTTTCAGAAGCCCCTGGAGAACCTGCCCGGGTCCAACCTCAATGAAAGTGTCAAAACCACTGCTCAGCAGCTTTTTCATGGAATCAGCCCAAAGAACCGGCGAAGTGACCTGCTCCTTGAGCAGCCGTTTGGCCTCGTCCCCGCTCCTTATCAGGCCAGCGGTAACATTTGCTACAACCGGAATTTCAGGTTCGTAGAATCCGGCATCATCCAGAGCGCATTCAAGTCCTTTAGCAGCATCCTTCATTAATGGTGAATGCCATGCTCCCGATACTTTCAAAGGGATTACTCTTCGTGCTCCCGCTGCCCTGCAGAGCTTACCAGCTTTTTCCAGTGCATCATTCGCTCCGGAAATGACTACCTGCCCTGCGGCATTTACATTCGCGATCCCGACAGGTCCAATCGAAGATGCTTCCTCAACACATTTTCTTGCAGCATCCAGTTCGATGCCGATGAGAGCAAGCATTCCTCCGGGGTGCCTGTTGGCACACTGCTGCATAAGTTCGCCTCTGATACGGGTGAGTTTCGCGGCGATACCCGGGAGAAGAACTCCAGCTGTCACAAGAGCAGCATATTCACCAAGACTGTGGCCAGCGGTTCCTTCAGGTTTGACTCCTGCAGCTACCAGTACATTCATGATGGAAATACTGATCATTGTAATAGCAGGTTGAACATTATCGGTTCTGGTAAGGGTCTCAGCGGGACCATTCGATATGATATTGCTTAATCCGAGAACACCAGTCATCTCATTGATCCTGTCCAGAAAATCAACTGCATCAGGATACTCTCTCAGATAGGAATCCATACCAACACTCTGTGAAGCCTGACCTGGAAATAGAAATGCAAGTCTTCCCATTCACTCCTCCTAGCGAAATTGATAGATAACTTTCGGAATTTCTTTTATCATAATAATCAGAGCCAAACGCAAGCCCCTATTATTCTATGGAAACATCATGACTTTTCTGGATATGAAGTAGTGTTGAGATTCCAGAACTGCGAAGTAAAGTCCGGAAGGCCTTTGAACAGGACTCAGAGCAATTTCCATTACATCCGGAAAACTGGCACCGGTCCAGATTGTCTCTATTCTTCTACCGGCAAGATCGTACAAAGACAAAGTACTACGATCAATTCCAGTCACCTTGAATCTGAGATTCACTGAACCGCCGCCCGAGAATTGAACCTCAAGAAATGTACTTCCTCCTGGATGCCCGCCCTCAAAAGTCGGCTCAAGTTCCAGAAGAGACACAGACACAGCGGGCATGCCACTCATGTCAAGAACAAGCCCGATATTGCTCTGGTTATTATTGAACGCCATGGAAGATACGGCTCCCCGGCGCATTACAGTTTCAGATATGGGGGAAAATCCCCCGTACGTATGAATCAAATAGTCTTCAGCAAATCGACCTGGCAGACAGATAGCCTGACCGGCAGAAACCGGATAGTGCGAATCATTGGATACAAGAATCAGAATTCTTCCATCATCGCTTTTCTCAAGCGCCAGAAAATTCAGAGTGCTGTTCTGCGGTTGAGGCAGGTACCCCTCAGCTTCAAGTTCGCAATTCACAGCGATTTCATCAGAAAGAGCTCCATAGCGTTCGTTCACAAGAATTTCAAGAAAATTCGGGCCACCGCCAGGCTGATTGCCGGTAAGAATTGCGATTGATTTATGAATTCTTCCAACCAGATCAATGTTTCCATGATCCCTGCTGGGGCCCCAGTTCTGCAGCAGATTCGGATATCTCAGAGAACCATCGCTTTTGAGATTTCCGGATTTCAGAGCTAAATCCATTGCGTAGAAAACCAGCCCTCTGCACCCTTTTATCAGGGGAACTGTAACCATATACAGCATAGTATCTTGTGAGGCACAATAGCTTGGGAGTCCAAAAGCGTGCCTGCCATAAGACTGAATATTCGCAAAAACGCAGTTATCTATATCTGTCGTTCTCACACCATTATCCATCGCGGTTTCAAAACACATGGAGTAAACATCGAATCTCATAATATCGTAATAGTCCCAGTACAGTTCGGAGGCTGTAAAACAGATACCGGAAGAGTCGAGCAGAATACCGGCTCGAATCGGTCTCCTTGTATTAAGTACTCTGGCTCCGGAATAGATCTCCTGACCTGAGGCATAATGCACTTCCTGGAGCTCAATGAATTCTGCCCGCTCTGCGCTCTGGATAGAACTGCTTGATTCCAGAATTCCCGCATCGGTAATACATAGCAGAACATCTCCGTATCGTTTATCAGGATGGTAAGCTGATGCAGCGATAATCTCCGTATAATCACCTAGAATCTCCAGATCTGTCAGAGAATCGAATGATGCTGCGCCTTCGCTACTTCGAGTGCGGATGAATCTGTCTTCAAAAACAGCTGATATGAAGTCTATACCGGCAGACCACTGCAGTTCACTTGAGTACTCACGGGTGATGAATATGGAAACCGGTTCGTAATTCGTTCCAAAAAGGGTTTCGTAGTATGTCCCGCCTTCAGGAATGAGTATCCAGTTTTTTTCGCCGCTCACGGGTCGAGCAGTAATGTAGTGTCCATTTTCCTTGAGCAGTATGAATCCACAGTCATTATTATTCAGCCAGTTTTCACTGTCTAAATCACCCCAGAATCTTCCCCATATAACTCTATCGGGAGTGAAGTCGGATATTTGAAGAGGATTGCGGATGTCCAGCTGAAATCCTCCCCACTCCCTTCTGGAAAAAACATTGACGAAAACTTCACTGTTACCATCAACATAAACTCCCAGAATTGCAGTGTTACTTCTACCGATTACCCCGTCAAATATTCTTTCATTCCAGCGATAACCTGTTTCACCAACACAGAAAGCCAGCGGTTTCGCAATTCCGGAACACTGAAAACCAGGTAATGGAGAGAGTACAAGATCAGTTCCGTCAAAATAGACAACCATCGCTCCACCTGCGTTCGATAGACTGTCCCACAACACAACAGCGCCGTTGACATTGTGATTTCCTCCAGCTCTTGCGCCTGTGTCGGAAGCTCTGAAATCACTCGCGGCTATATCAGTTGGTACAAAGGGAAGATCGATTTCCCACGAAAGTTTCAGTTCAAAATCCTCAAAATCATGACTCCAGATGAATTCATAAACTCGGAAGCTGCATCCTCCATCTGTACTGTTTATCGTGTAAAACTCGTCCTGATCACAGAAAACCTCATAGTAGGGCGACGGTGAAGGGAGTAGATTCGTTGCGCCACAGAATAGTATGCTGTCGGTGCTCATCTCAAAGGTTCTTGTCCTGCGATTGTTGTTCTTAACCGGATACATGTTGAGAGTAACCATGTCCAGGAATCTTGAAAACCTGTTCAGGACACTTGTTGTATCGCTGTAGGGCACCCAGATACCAGAAACGTTATCTCCGTGTTTTGAAATGAAAGATGTAAAAGGAAGACCAATCCGTTCTCTGCACTGAGTTGAATAATCATCAACCATGCCCAGCCAGCGATATCCGTCATCAGGATTTTCAAGAAATTTCACAGCAGGTTCATCAAAACCGAAAATACCGATCACATCGCCATCATACATCAGCGCAGTCTGACGGACATATTCGTAAAGATATTCCAGAACAGCATCATTATGTTCGACTTTCCAGAAATTTGTCCAGAAGCCTCCAACAATAACGTTCATACCTGTTTCGCGAATGGCGTTTGCAGTCTCAGCGAAAAGGTCATTGCCAGTTCCATATGGATCAGGAACGGCAAGACGACTGAGTTCTGATCTGACTATTGCGGTATTGAAACCGCTCTGTTGTGCCTCTACAAGAAGGGAAAGAACCGGATCTTCTGGATGAGGAATACTGTACGCATCAAGATAGTCGCAGTAAACGAGTCCTGTGCCTCGAACATCCCAGACTACCGGAAACATTGTGACTATTTCAAATGTGCCCGGGCGGGTATACGAGAAATTTACGCCGTGCAATTGCCATTTGTTACCCGCAGACAGGCAACCCGCCAGAACAAGAACAAGCAGCGGAAGAAAACTTTTTCTTATCTTGAACCCCCGTTTCAGTAAACCCGTATTAAAAACTCCACAAATACAGAACCTTTATTCTGTTTTTACTATTCCCCTGTTCTGGGTGAC